>JAGGUR010000149.1 GCA_021158425.1 Candidatus Cloacimonadota bacterium
ATGCTGATCTTTATCATAAATTATTATTTTTGTCAATTCATCTAACTTTCTGTTTAAAACTATAATCATTGATTCAGCTTTTACTCCTTGAAAAACATTATCAGGTAATCGAACAATGTTTTCAATATGGTATTCTTCTAATATTATCTTTCTAAGCTTGAAATAAGAGCTCTTCATTAACAAAGAATTAGGTATAATAAATGAGAAATTGCCGTTTTTGTTTAATAATTTTAGTGACTTCTCAATAAAAATAGCATATAAATTAATACGATTTTCTGTTGTTGCGTATCTACTAAAATAATATTTTACTAAATTAGTATCAAGTCCTTTAATATCAACCCAAGGCGGATTCCCTATCACCACATCAAAGCCTGTATTCAACGCAGAGTCGCTGAGTTTTTTATTCTTATTATATTTCTCTGTGTGCTTTGCGTCTCCGCGGTGAAAAATCTGTGGAAATTCCTTCTC
Organism: Candidatus Cloacimonadota bacterium; assembly: GCA_021158425.1. Classification (GTDB taxonomy): domain Bacteria; phylum Cloacimonadota; class Cloacimonadia; order JGIOTU-2; family JGIOTU-2; genus JAGMCF01. The sequence continues at coordinate 469 of JAGGUR010000149.1, forward strand.
CCAATCAAAAGCATTTATCTTTCTCATCTCATCATTTCCAAATAAGGACATATCAACATTATCGTAATAATCAGTTCCAATCAAACTATTTCCGCATTTGATATTATTACTCAAATTTGGCAATGCTCTTTCGTGAAATAATTGAAGTGTCTTACCCAGAGTTTCCTTATTCTCACCTTCCAGCACTTTCAAAAGCAGCGAAAGTTTTGTTACCTCAACTGCTTGAGGGTCAATATCTACGCCATAAATATTGTTCAGCAAAATTCGTTTCTTCTCTTGTGTTGTTAATTGGTAACTATCCTCAGAAATCTGGATAATTTTATCCTTATATTTTTTAATATCTTTTTGATAAAATTCTAAATGATAATTTAGAAGATATTGATATGCTTGAATAAGAAAGCTACCAGAACCGCAAGCAGGGTCGCATATTGTAATTTTGGAAATTTGTCGTGGTGTTTTTCCTTTTATCTTTTCGCCAACTGTATTTTTTACAATATAATCAACAATGTATTTTGGTGTATAATACACACCACCAGCTTTGCGAACCTCTGGCTTTTCCTCAACTTTTGCCTGATGTGAAGGTGTCAACCGAATGGTCTTGCCGAGAAATTGCTCATAAATATTACCGAGAATATCTGCTGGCAGAACAGAAAATTCATACGGACTTTCTGGATAATAAAGGTAAAGTAAAATGGATTTCAAAACTTTGTCATCAATATTGATGGTTGAAGAAATTTTATCTTTTTGAAAATCAAAAATTCCACTGTTATATTTATCATCAGCAATTTTGAATAGATGAAAGAGGTTTTTGTAAATATCCTTTTTCTCCGCAAGTTTGTATAAAGTGCGATAATTTTCAATACCTCTATCTTCTGCTATTCTTAAGAAAATAATTCTATCAATTGTGAGTTGAACAACAAAATTTAATTCAAAAATTAAGAGTTTCTTATTTCTCAAAGCTATGTTACGAGCAAGTGTATCACGCCATCTTTCAATCTCCTTGAGGAATTCTTTATCAACTTCAGAAGTTCCTCTTTTCTTGGTTGCAGTAGAGATGTATTTGTCAAAACTTCCTTTTAATATTGATTCTTTGGAAAAGATGTTATAAATAAAATCTAAATTTTGAAGATATTTATCATAAGTTTGATAATAGATACGGGCAACACTTGCATTATCTTTCTGGTTCGGTTTTATTCTACAATCGTAAACTGAGAATTCTTCAAAGTCTGTAAGGATAGAAATTGGTAGTTTTGCACTCCAGGCATATCGTCGCAATTGGTATGATGGATGAATGTCGTATTTTATATCAACTGCTGGTTTTTTGGCTTCAACAAAGAATTTACGCACTCCTCCAATGCGGAATGAATAATCAGGTGCTTTTGTAGCTCCACTAATTTTAATAGCATCTTCGTGGACAACTTCTTTATACTGTTCAGCAAAACCTTGCTTATTTGCAACATCCCAGCCAAGTGCTGAAAAGAATGGGTCAAGGAATTCTCTACGAAGTTGTGTTTCATTATATTTTGGATTTTTGTATATTTCTTTATTTCTGTGGAAGCGGTTAATTAAATCGGAGATAATTTTCTTTGTATTTTCTTTCATAACTTTAGCTTTTGGGATTAAATAGTCTTGTCAACAAATTTATCTGAATCTTCTAAATCTACACAGTGTGCTTTATTGGCATTTTACACACCCCGCGGATAAATCCGCACCTTCTATGTCTGGGAGATTGTTAACTATCTGTAACTGATTTTACACACCCCGCGGATAAATCCGCACCCCTCTTATTAGAGGGGAATTAAGGAAAATCTCCTCTAATAAGAGGAGAAACGGCTTTAGCCGAGAGGTGTGTTATCTACTTTGCATTCATCGTGTTTATTTCTTCTCAAATTCAAATACAAATGGAAGCAAATCTGAAATGTTGGTTATTGTGAATTTATCTACACTTTTTGCAATAATAATTGGCAAATCAGTGCTAAATTCTGCAATCACCTGTCTGCATATCCCACAGGGATATGGAAAATGTTTTCCTTGAGCATAAATTGCTAATGCTTCAAAGTCTTTGAAACCTTCTGATATTGCCTTAAAGATTGCAACTCTTTCAGCACACATCCCAGCAGGGAAAGAAGCATTTTCAATATTTGTGCCTGTAAAAATTTTCCCAGATTTCGTAAGCAATGCAGCACCGACTTTGTAATTTGAATATGGTGAATAAGAGTTTTGAGATGCCTTTTTTGCAGATAAAATTAGTTTTTGTATGATTTTTTTATTCATTTTTACCTTTCATGATTCTACCAGATATTTTTCAAAATCTTTTACTTTTGGCGGTTTCTTGCCCTTCACTGGCTCAATTATATGTCCCTCTTTTTTTAGATATGCTGATTGTTCCTCTACTCCTCCAGGATATTTTGGATTTAGCCTTCCATCAGATTTTAATGTTCGCCAAAAAGGAGTAATATCTTTCTTACCTTCTGCTTTTGCTTCTTCTGCTGCATTTGCAGAAATCCAGGCAAAAATACCAGTAGTTATTGGACAACCGATTGTAGCATTGTGCTTTTTTGCAAGGATTTCACGAATTTGGTTTATGGTGGTCAGTTTACCCTTTGGGACTTTTCTC
>JAGGUR010000046.1 GCA_021158425.1 Candidatus Cloacimonadota bacterium
AAAACTTCCACTACTCTTAAAGCAGTTTTTCCATCCCAGAATTTTGGAATAGTTCGTTCTTTGTAATACCCGCCTAAGATAGATTCTACAGCTTTTATAATTTTCTGGGTATCATTTCCAACCAATTGATTTGTTCCTTGCTTGATTGTAATTGGTCTTTCAGTGTTTTCCCGAATAGTAAGGCATGGTACTCCAAAAACTGTGGTTTCTTCTTGAATTCCACCAGAATCAGTAAGAACAAGTTTTGCATACTTTTCTAACTTAAGAAAATCAAGATAGCCTACTGGGTCTATAAGCTTAAAATTCTTCATATTATCAAATCGTGATTTCAAAGAAAATTGCTTAATCTGTTTACGAGAACGTGGATGTATTGGAAAAATCAAAGAAATCTTCTTTTCAATCTCTTCAAAAGCAGTGATTATCTTCTCAAAACTTTTTTTATTATCAACATTGCTTGGTCTATGTAAAGTTATTAAACCATAATTATTTGGACTTATATTTAGCCGTTCAAGAATATCTGATGTTTCAGCAAGTTTTTCATATCTTCTTAGAGAATCAATCATTGCATTGCCGACAAAGAAGATTTTCTCATCTGAAACACCTTCTTTTTTAAGATTCTCATTTGCATCAAGAGAAGGTGTTAACAAAATATCTGAAATAGAATCTGTTAAAACCCGATTGATTTCTTCAGGCATTCGTCTATCATAGGAGCGAAGTCCAGCTTCAAGATGAGCTACAGGAATATGTAATTTTACTGAATCAAGAGCACAGGCAATAGTAGAATTAACATCTCCAGCCACCATTACTAAATCTGGCTTTTCTTCAAAAAGAACTTTTTCAAATTCAATCATTATGCGAGATGTTTGCTCGCCGTGTGTTCCTGAGCCTACTCCTAAATAGGTATCGGGCTTTGGTAGACCCAATTCTTCAAAAAATATTTCTGAAAGATTATTGTCATAATGTTGTCCTGTATGAACTATAAGTGGATGAAAATTCTGTTCGGATTTTAACGCAAAATAAACGGGAGCAATTTTCATATAATTTGGTCTTGCCCCTACTACTAAAATTATTTTCACAGCGAATTAGTATCTTTTAAATCTATTATTAAAATCTTTTCTATCTGATTTAGTCCTTTGAGCATCCTTCATACTCAATTGCACCTTGCCATCTCTATCAATTCCAATAATTTTCACCCTAACCTTATCGCCTACTTTGACAACATCCTCCACATTAATTGTCCGTTTATTTTCCATGTTAGAAATATGCACAAGTCCTTCAGTATGAGGTAAAAATTCAACAAAAGCCCCGAAATCTCTAATATTTTTTACGGTTCCGAGATATACTTTTCCTACTTCTGGCTCTTCAACAATGCTTAAAATTTTCTTCTTTGCCTTTTCAATAGAAGATTTATCAGATGACGCAATCTGAACCAAGCCATCATCTTCAATATCAATAGTCACACCAGTTTCTTCAATTATTTTTCTGATAACTTTTCCCTGTGGACCTATAATGTCGCCGATTTTCTCCTTCTTTACTTTAATAATCTCAATCTTAGGCGCTATTTTGGAAACTTCGGTTCTTGGTTTATCTATTGTCTGTTTCATTTTATCTAAGATGAAGAGACGCGCATTTTTAGCTTTTTCCAAAGCTTCAGCCATAATTCCTCTTGTGATTCCTTCCACTTTTATATCCATTTGAAAAGCTGTAATTCCTTTTTCTGTACCAGTAACCTTAAAATCCATATCTCCATAATGGTCTTCGGTTCCAATAATATCTGTAAGGATAATATGTTCATTATTTTCAAGAATCAATCCATTTGCAACACCAGCCACAGCTCTGGAAATTGGCACGCCTGCAGCCATCAAGGCTAAAGTCCCACTGCACACAGTTGCCATTGAAGAAGAGCCATTAGACTCTAAGATATCAGATACTATTCTGATAGTATAAGGAAATTTTTGCTCATTTTCAGGAATTACTGGGGATAGAGCTCTTTCAGCAAGATTGCCATGTCCCAGTTCTCTTCTTCCTGGACCGCGTAAATACTTTACTTCACCAACGCTATAAGGTGGAAAGTTATAATGCAAAAAGAAACGTTTTTTATACTCCTCATCCAATTCATCAATAACTTTCTCATCCGAACTTGTACCAAGTGTTACCACGCCCAAAGATTGTGTTTCCCCACGAGTGAAAAGTGCAGAACCATGTGCATAAGGCAAAACATCAATTTCGCAAGTAATTGGTCTAATTTCATCAAACCCACGACCATCAACTCTTCGGTGTTCTTTAATAATTTGCGAACGAACCAATCGTTTAAGAAGGTTATCAAAAGCAGTTTTAATCATCATCTGTTTCTTCTCAAAATCATCTGGAGAAAGTTTCTCTGCGTATTGATTTACTATATCATCCAATAAGTCATCCACGGCTTTCTGCCTATCTTGTTTTGATGACAAGTTCATTGCATCTTTTAATTTGTCAGTTGCGAGTCCAGAAATCTCATTTGCTATATCTTCATCTACTACATCACATTCAAAGTCTTTCTTTTCTTTGCTTGCTTTTGCAATAAACTCTTTTTCAAATTTAACAATTTTCTGAATTTCATTATTAGCAATCTCTAAAGCCTGAAGCATCTTCTTCTCAGAAATTTCTTTAGCATCTCCCTCAACCATCATAATTGCATTCTCTTTTCCGGCAACAGCTAATTCAAGTTCTGAATTTTCTAATTGCTCAGTAGTAGGATTAACAACAAATTCATCATTAACTAATCCGATATTAACTCCAGCAATTGGTCCGTGAAATGGAATTTCAGATATAGATAATGCAACAGAAGCTCCAATCATTCCCAGAATATCCGGAGAATTGGCTTTATCGTAAGAAAGAACTGTTGCAATTACTTGCACTTCATTGCGAAAGCCTTCGGGGAAAAGTGGTCTAATCGGCCTATCAATAAGTCTAGCAGAAAGTGTAGCAGTTGTTGATGGTCTCGCTTCTCTTTTAAAGAATCCTCCTGGAATCTTTCCTGCTGCATACATCTTCTCAACAAAATCAACAGTTAAAGGGAAGAAATCTATACCCTCTTTTCTTTCCTTTGAAACTGCTGCGGTCACTAAAACTACCGTACCTCCATACTGAACCAATACTGAACCACTTGCTTGTTTAGCCATTCTCCCTGTTTCCAGAATCAGACTTCTTCCAGCAAAATCAGCTTCCATACGAATTATCTTTTTGTTATTATACATTTTTTCCTTTCTTAATATTTAGCCACCTGCCTTTTCACCCTTCGTCCCGATTTATCGGGACTGCGGAGAACGGGCGTCAAACTACGGCAAGGCAGGCAAAATCACACAAAAAAACACAAAAAGTAATATATTTATTTTCAAAATATGAATCTTTTAAACTCACATTTCTTTTTGCCAAAATTTATTAATAATCCGACTTTTATATTAGAAGTCCCGACTAATGTCGGGATTAATAATTTGAGCCTGGTGAATTAGATTTAATTGTTCTTCTGCTTTTAATTCAATAATAATTTTCTTATTAACAACAATATCAGCAAAGTAATTACCAATCTTTTTATTTTTATAAAAAACTTCTATTGGATATTCCTTTTCAGCTTCAAAACCCTTATTAATCAACTCAATAATTAAAGCATTCCTGTAAACTTTTTCTAAAAAACCATATCCTAATTCTTTATCCCGATATATCGGGATAAAAGCACATTCAATTATTTTATAACATTCATCACCAAAAAGGATATCTTTTTTTGTGTTTTTTTGTGTGATTTTGTGGCTCATTTAATTTATTAAAAGCTATTTCCTTAAATTCAATGCTTTAATCAATTTTCTATAACGATTCATATCCTTTTTTTTGATATAATCTAAAAGTCTTCTTCTTCTCCCAACCAATTGCAGAAGTCCTCTTCTGGAGTGATGATCCTTTTTATGAACTTTTAAATGCTCTGTAATATTAAAAATCCTTTGCGTGAGAAGGGCTATCTGTACTGCGGCAGAGCCTGTATCCGTTTCATGTATTCTAAACTCTTGCAAAATGGCATTCTTAGTTTCCTTATCCAATGGCACTTTTCCTCCTAAATTTATTTTAAGGATTCAATGAAATTCTTTAAGACATCCTGTAAATTGGGATATCCTATTTCTTGTAAATAATATCTAACTCGGGCTGTAGGCTTGTCAATATTAATAATTCTATTCAAATCAATTGGAGTAGCAATAATTACTGAATCACAATCAGTATTATTAATAGTTACTTCTAAATCCTTTATCTGTTTGGCAGAATATCCCATAGCAGGCAGTAATAAACCTATTTCAGGATATTTCTCAAAAGTTTCAGTAATAGTTCCAACCGTAAATGGTCTGGGGTCAACTAATTCTTTACACCTGAACTTTTGGGCAGCCACAACACCAGCTCCATATTTCATCTCACCATGTGTCAAGGTTGGTCCATCTTCAATAACTAATACTCTCTTCCCTCTGATAATTTCTGGTTTATCTACAGAAATTGGTGAAGCAGCATCAATAACCACTGCTTTCGGATTTAACTTCTGTATATTTTCTCTTACTGTAAGAATATCATTGTTATTAGCTGAATCTATTTTGTTGATTACAACCACATCTGCTATACGGAGATTTGTCTCGCCTGGATAATATTTTAATTCATGTCCAGCACGATGTGGGTCAACAACTGTTATTTGTAAATCAGTTTTATAAAAAGATATATCATTATTCCCACCATCCCAAATAATAATATCACTTTCTTTTTCCGCTTCACGCAAAATTGCTTCATAGTCAACTCCTGCATAAACTACATTATTATTATTAATGTGTGGTTCATATTCTTCTCTTTCTTCTATGGTACAATTATATTTATCTAAATCTTCATAAGTCTCAAATCTTTGCAATTTCTGCTTTACCAGATTTCCATAAGGCATAGGATGTCTAATAACAACTATCTTCTTTCCCATTGCTTTCAAAACATCAATAACTCGGCGTGTTGTCTGGCTTTTTCCACAACCAGTTCTTATTGCACATATTGATATTACAGGTTTGATAGACTTAATTTGAGCGTTTTTAGCTCCCATTAGCATAAAGTCAGCACCACAAGCATTAACAAATGATGCTTTATGCATAACATATTCATGTCGTACATCACTATAAGCAAAGACCACTAAATCCACATCTTTTGCCTTTATTAAATCTCCTAATTCCGACTCAGAATAAATTGGAATGCCTCTGGGATAAAGACTTCCTGCTAATTCGGCAGGATATTTTCTATCCTCAATATCTGGAATCTGAGTAGCGGTAAAAGCTACAACTTCATATTTTTCGTTATCACGAAAGTAGATATTGAAATTATGAAAATCTCTTCCAGCAGCACCCATAATGATAACTCGACGTTTTTCCGATTGATTGGAATTTATAGCTCGTTTCAACATTTTTATTTTCCTTTCTAATCTCAATTTTGAGTCTTTAACAAAAGTATAGATTGTTTGTGTCAAGTAAAATTATTTAAATTAACCACCGAAGTCACCGAAACACACCGAATAAAAAATCAATGAATAATTTTCGGTGTCCCCAATTGAATTGGGGGTTGGTGTTCTCAGCTTGCCCCGTAAGAAAGAATGACTGTATCGGGGTGGGGAAAAAGGAACAATGTTATATTATTAAGATCTGTAAATTTATGTATCAACAAAAAGGAAATTACTATGCAATCAAATTAAACTTATAGTATATAACTAATCAAAGAATTTGACAACAAAAATTTCAAACTTATATTATGAACATAAGTTCATAAAGGAAAATTATGCCAAGACCAAGAATAGAGCGAAGAGTAAAAGAACCCCCAAGATTCCAACGGTTTAAACCTGTTGGGATTCCTGCGAGATTATTAGAGCAGATTCCGTTAACTTTAGATGAATTTGAAGCGTTAAGATTGGCAGATTATAATGATTTGGAACATGAAGCAGCTGCGAATCAAATGGAAATCTCCTGACCAACCTTCACTCGCTTAATTGATAGTGCAAGAAAAAGAGAAAGATTAGAGATAAAAGATTAAAGATTAAAAAGGAAGGAGGCTAAAATGCCACGAGGAGATGGAACAGGTCCTCAAGGAAGAGGACCAGGAACTGGTAGAGGACAAGGATTCGGTAGAGGATTAAGCAACACAGGTAGACTAGGCCGCAACAAAGGCGGTGCTTATGGACCAGGTGGTTACTGCATTTGTGCAAAATGCAAAACAAGAGTTCCTCATCAACAAGGCACAAAATGTACAACAATCAAATGCCCAAATTGTGGTCATCCTATGATTCGTGAAGAACTTCTAAATAGGAATAAATAGACAAAATTCATCTCACTTTCATCTATTTAATAAGGCCCCTAATTGATGAAATATGGGTTCTACACAATGTGCTCATTAAGAAAATGCTAATCCGCTAGCTCCGAGACGGAGACCCGATTCACCCCGTTAGATATTAAAGTCAATCCGCCAGTGGGACCATCTTAGCACTAAGAATTATCTAACTGGGTAAATCGGGTCTGGTGGATCATTCTGAGTGTAACGCTTGTCCGCCTCCCGTCTATGCTCCCCGATGAAATCGGGGCGACTGACTGGTGAATTGATATATAGAATAATTACCGGATGAATGAGGCGAAGAGCACAGCAATTTTTCCAGCAATTTGAAATGGATTATATTATTGGAGTTCAGGGTGAGAATGGTCGGGTAACTCAAGATTATTTAAATGACACACTGGAAGTCGGGAAAGTAGCTGTCATGGACAAGGTCATGGAGATGGCACACACGGACACACGGTTACCGTCATTTTCCACATTGATATTATTTTGTTATATTCTGAAAACTTACAAATTGTACTGTATTTCTATTGTCTGTATTCTGTTAGAGCTTACCGCTAATAAAAAGGATGAATTGAATAAAATGTAAACTTAAAAATTTACGAAGTTTTTAGACATCAGAACTAAAT
>JAGGUR010000073.1 GCA_021158425.1 Candidatus Cloacimonadota bacterium
ACGCCGACTTTACCCACCTCTCCCCTACTCATCGGATGGTCTGAATCATAGCCGATTTGAGTGCAAAGGTCAAAAGCAATTGAAAGCCCAGTTTGACCTTGTGAAAGCAGATATTTATATCTTTTGTTAGATTCCTCAGCGTTCCCAAAACCTGCATACTGACGCATTGTCCATAAGCGACCTCTATACATAGTTGGTTGAACACCACGAGTAAAGGGATACAAGCCTGGATAGCCAATATCAGATTCAAAATCTACTTCCTTAGTATCCTCAGGTGTATAAAGCCTTTTGACAATGTTGGAAGAACCAGACAAGAACTCTTTTTTTCTTTCAGGATATCTTTCTGTAACCTCTTTTAGAAGTTTTCTGTATCTTGATTTCATCCTATCCTTAGATATTTATTTTATGAGATCTGCAAAATAGCATTCGCGTGTCATTCCTCCCGATATGTCGGGAATTGGGAATCCACAAACCTTTATTCCTACTGGATTCCCGTTTACATGAGAATGACAAGTTAGGTAAATTTTCCATGTTTTGCAGAACTCATTAGATATTTATTAATAAGTAATATTTTAACCATTTAAGCGTTAAACAATTTTCGTAGTAAAGAAAAAATTTTATCTCATCACGGTTTTTTAAAAATGATGTTATTAATTTTTACGGGGACAGAATTTTTTTAATCTGTTCTAACTCTGAAATTTTATTTTTATCTTTGTCAATGTAGTATTTTTTTAGATTTTCAAAAGCAAAATTAAGGTTCCTTTTTTCTTGAGATAAAATCCTTTCTCTGTCTAAGACAAGATTTTTCTCTATTTTTTCAACGATTTTTTCTACATATTTTTGCAAATAATTAATAGATGATTTTTCATCACTAATATAATGATAAGCTATTGCAAGATTAAAGTATACTTTAGGATATTGGTCATATTTTAACTCAACTTTATATTCATTTATAGCTTTATTCCAATTATTGTTCAAAGAATAAATATAACCTTTCCAGAAATGAGCTTGTGGGTAATAAGGGGAAATAGCAAGCAATCTGTCGAAATATTTAATCGCCTTTTGATAATTCTTCGCATAAAAGTTGGAGTAGCCAAGATGATAGAGTAAATCAGGGTTATGAGGGATAAAATTTCGTGCTTTCTCTGCATCCTTTATTGAAGCGAATAATCCTCTTTTTGAAGTTGTAAATTCCTCCTTTGACCTCTGAAAGTAACCCAATCCTGTTATATTGCTTATATTCATTGAGATTAACCACAGAAACAAAGGGATAAGAATGAATAGAATATATTTCTTTTTATTCGTTCTATTTATTTTAATATTTATTTCCTCATAATTAGCAAAGATTAAGCCTGCGAGAATATAAAAATAAATTTGCATTGGAGATAGTCGCATTGTAATAGTAAAGAGATTATGAGTAATAAAAAGCAGAAAGGATAGCAAACATGCACCGATAAAATATTTCCTTTCCGCTTCAAACGTTGAAATTTTCTTTATAGCTTCTAATATTATTACAATAATAAATGCTAAAAAAAGTAGTAATCCTATTATACCGGTTTCAGCCCATTGTTCCATAAATTCATTGTGAGTATGTGTAATAATATCCTCTTGTCCTATCAATTTGTAATCACTTTGCCTATACTTTGGAAAGTAATTCACAAAAGAACCAAGACCACTCCCTAACAACCAGAAATCTGTTATATAATCAAAGGTTGATTTGTAAATCCTTTCCCTAAAAGTAATCGTAGCTGGACGAATTTTTTGGAAAGTATAAAATAATCCTATGAATAATATTAATAGTATAATTACTGAAGTTGTAAGAAGTTTAAATTTTGACCTTTTTATACTGTATGCTAATATAAAAATAGCTATCACTAATAAAAAAGCAAGGATGCCTCCACGCGATTGTGTCCAGAATAAAAATATAATAATTAAAATTAGTGATAAAAGAGAAAGATATTTTATCCAGTTTTTTTCAGCATTTTTATTTGAATATAATTTCCACAAATAGATAGTAAAACCGATAGAAATTAAGAGATAACTCGCATAATAATTAGGATTTGCCCAATTTAGGCTAAGACGAGAAAAAGAAACAACAGTCTGTGATTGAAGAAAATATCCAGGAATGATTGAAAGAAGAAAACCGGAAACAAATGAACCTGCAATTAAGCTTCTTTCATTTTTATTAATTTTAATTTGCGAGATAATAAAAAATAAGATTATTGAAGGAATTAAATATATTAGAACATCTAAACCATAATCCGTCATCTGGCGGATTGAAAAAATAGTTCTAATAACATTATAAAAGAGATATATGCCGATAATCAAGAATGGGAGATATTTCTTTTTATTAAATTTATATTTGGGCGAAAGGAAAAAAAGAATGCAAATAACAAAAATTAGAATTTGAAGTACTAAAAGTCTATATGGAAAAAATAAAAGGTATTTTTTTGTTATGAAAAATGGATTAGTAAAAATTAAGAGAGAGAAGAAATAAATTATTGGCTGAATTTTTCTTGAATTATGATATAATTTTTTCGCCATACAATTTTATGGTGACACCAAAAAATAAAAGCCCCACCCCGATTTATCGGGACAGGGCTTAAATAGGATTATGGTTATTTTATAATAACCATCTTCTTAACTTCTGAGAAGTTATCGGTAGTCAATTTATAGAGATAGATTCCACTTGAGAGTCCTTTTGGATTCCATACAGCCTCTCCATCTTTTCCTTCAACAGTATCAACAAGCTGTCCAAGAACATTGTAAATATTGATTTCTACATTACTGTGAGGAGCGCCTTTGATGTAATATTTAATAACTGTTTCATTATTAAATGGATTTGGAGAATTCTGTCTTAGATAACTTGCATCAGTATAACCGTGTCCTGGATCAATAGAATGTGGCGTGCCTGTACCCAGCGTATTGACGAAACGGTCACCAGATGAATGTGCCCAACCAGTACCTGTCCAATATACAGTATGAATAGAATATGCACCATGATCTATATAATCTTTAACCATATGATCATACAATGGAAAATAATTTGCATCTACACCGGGTGTGCCATCAACCCAGTCGCCACTAATCATAACAAAGAAATCAGAAGTTAATGTTTGAGGTGTAGCAAGGTCAAATGTAGCCCATTCATATGTTCCATAAACTCCACCTGTATATGCAAAGTCTTCAGTATAGATAAGTGCACCTGGAGTAGTATCATCAATAGCTTCAAATATCTCAATTGTTTCTGTATCTGTAGCATTATCAGCACCATAGTTGATTAGCAATGTTTTTACTGAATTAATGGTATATGAGTCAAGAATACCATCCGTAAATGGGGTAAAATAACTTCCACAATATCCAGAAGTATAATAAGTTCCTGCCCAAATTCTGGAGTTATAGCCAAGTTCATATTCACCTGCAGGAAGGACATCAATATCTATAGATAATGTATCATTAGTTGGGTCAGCATCATCACCGACAACTGTCCAACCTGTAAAAGTATATGTTCCTTCTTCTAATACAGTTGTTGGCACTTGAGTAAGCCAGGCCAATCCATATTCCATAGATCCAATAGGTTCAGGACTATTGTTATAGAAATCAAATGGAGTGATACCAATACCTTCTACATCCATAAGCAATTGCGGAGCTTCAGTTGTGGTGCTAAGGTTTCCATATACAATTCCGGGACTAAGGTCAACTCCAGCAGTAGTTGGATATGGAATTACATTGAACATATTAGCCGCATCATGTGGAGGAAGGTTAGAACCGATAATTGTAACATCGTCAAACCAGAAACCAGCACCATCGCCGCCATCATAATTACCGTCTATTCTTGCTCCCATACCAAGCACAATTTCTTCGCCAGCATAAGTTGAAATATCCATTGTAGCACTTGAAATCCATTCAGTAGTTACACCGTAACTATATTCTAACCTAGTAAGAGGGATTATAGGCGCATCAGGGATAAGGTTTTCCTCATCATAATCTGAAAATATTGGGGTTCCATCAGCATTAATATCTACATTATCTACCCAGAAGCCTTCAAAAACACTTGCAGGGTCAGAGGCAAGTACAAAGCGTATCTGTACAGTCTCACCAAGATAATCTATTAGATCAAAATCAGCATCAATCCAGCCAGCACTTGAACCACCCCATCCAGGAAAACTAATTGTATCAGCGGGATTATGCGTATTCCAAAATCCGGAATAAGCTATTGTAACATTATACGGATGAGCTGGGTCATCTAAGAAACTATAAGTTTCCCAATTATCCACTGAGATTTCTACATTCGCAACATCCCAGCCATCATATGGTGGGTCTTCACCGCCTGGAGTTTCAGTCTCATATTTCAGTTTACAGGTAAGGTTTGCTGCACTAGCGGTTGATAAGTCAATATCAGGTGTGGTTAGGTAATAGATTGAGCTTTCACCATACTGATGTGTAGTTTCAGAACCAGCATACCATGAGGTTCCACCTCCATATGCATTATAGGTAGAGGAGTGCCAAGCTATGCCATCCTCAGTTTTACCAATATAAAACTCCCAATAATCATCTAAATAGCCATCACCATCACCATCAATATCAACAAAATCACTATTATACCAATAATTCACATCTAACTTGGTACAGCCTGTAGGACAGATAAATGGTGGTGTTATTAATGGATTAGTACCATTAAATGCTGGGTCGTCATCTATCCACATTGAATGAGTAAGACTATGGAAAGAATCTGTTACAGTTTGCCAGGTATCTGCAAATTTTGGAATCCATGGTCCTTGGTCAACACCAATAACTGCATCTATACAGAATTCATAATCTGCACCCCAATCATCAATCATATAACCCCAAGTGTCAATACATTTCTCAACAGAACGATTTGCTCCTGTTGAGTAATCATCGGCAACAATTTTAAGTGTATCACCAATGCTGACGACAGAATAGGTTATAAAGAAATCATCCGTTGTGTTTACATTGATTCCCAATGATGTTAAATCAACATAATTCCAAGTGCCAAGAGTTGGCGTTACAGTAAGGTTACCCAGTTCAGTACCAGGATAACCAGTTCCATCATCAGGATAAACATGAACTATCGCTTGAGCAGTAGCAGTCCCACCATACCAATAGAAATAGGCACCATCTAAAGAACCAGCTCGCCTTGCAGTAAAGCGTACACCAAACTCATTATCATCATACTCATCTGGGCAGGGAAAGACCCATGCCGGGGTTCCATAGTAAAATACATCATCTTCACCTTCAAAATTATCTTGCCATAACAGATATTCGCTTTGGTTTGGTTCAGGAGCATCTTTAGAACATTTAGTATTTTCTGGCTTAATGATTTTGGAAGTTTTATCTACATTATTCAATATAGGATGATGCTGGGCAGGGGAATGTGGTGCAACCATTACTCTTTCCGG
>JAGGUR010000078.1 GCA_021158425.1 Candidatus Cloacimonadota bacterium
AAATTTAAGTCTGTTAATAATCTTATTATGCAAGCAGAAGCAGCAGAAAGCCCTATTACTGAGAATAACATTTGTTTTAATGCCCATTTTGGATATGAGGTATTACAAGGAGATAAGCGTTTAACCATACCACTTATTCGTAAAGAGCATACTTTACAAAAATGTAGCTGGAACGAAGCGTTTAAATTAATTGCCGAGAAGTTGCCCGAATTTGGCATAAATTCTGCCATCTTTAGTAATGGAAATTTCACTAATGAGGAATTATATTTAATTAACCAGATTGCTGAGAAATACAAGATTCAGAAAAAATATTCGTGGGAATTAAACGGTTCTATAATCCATGAAAAATTAGGAATTAACTATTCCCCCAATCCAACATCTGATTTACTTTCAACAGATTTGATAGTATTAGTTGGCGATATACCTCACACTCTTGGGATAAAGATTATTCAAGCAGTTAGAAGAGGCAAAAAATTGTTAGTTATCTCTCCTGATGAGAATAAATTTAGCAGAATCGCAGATTATTATATTAAATCAGACAATTATTTAGAGATTTTCAATCAATTTGCCAAATATTTTCTGGAGTATAGATACCATAATGTGAGTTACATTGCTGATTGCGTAGAGAATTTCGTAGAATATAATCACGAGCTTCAAAGGTCGGTTCACAAAAATGAGTATTACAAATTTGCTAAGCTAATTGTAAAAGTAGAGAAAGCCATTTTTGTTTATTCTGAAACCGCATTAGATATCAATACCCAATCTTCAATCCTTAATTTAAGTATACTTAAAGGAGATATAGGAGAAGAAGGTTCAGGAATTATTACTTGTTCAGAATTAGCAAATAAGCCTACTTTACAGTATTATGGATTTGTCCCATCAAGTATCAAGCATCAAGTATCAAGTATCAAATCTGCTTTGATTTTTGGTGAAGACCCCTTATATGATAATAAGCTGGAAACATATAATTGGCTAAACGGACTTGACTTTCTTCTGGTGGCTGATAATTATCTTACCGAAACCGCGAAGATGGCAAATGTTGTTTTACCTATTTCCACCTTTGCAGAAACCAATGGCAGATTTGTAAACAACAATAATGTATTTCAGACTGTAAATAAAGTTATTTCTTCACCAGGGGGCAAGGAGAATTGGGAAATATTTGCAAAAATTTTGGATTACCAGATGAATTTTGAAAATTTGGTGCGCGAGGCGAATAAAGATAACTCAAATGTCCTAAATAAAGAAAGTAGATTTGCTATTGCCGAATCTGGGAGAAAGGTTAGTTTGCAATTTGACAATAAAAAAGCAGTGTCCAAAGCATCTATCAATTATAATAATTGCCGAAGAAAGATAGATGAACTAAAGAAAGCCAATGTAAAAGGTAAAAGGTAAATAAAAAACTTAATACAAAAAAAGGGTAGAAAAAACTAAATCCGTAGGAGGATATGATGAAAAAAGCAAAAGTAGTAGGCTACTTGGAAGGGACAGATTCCTGGTTCCTGACAAATTTAGTGGCAAAGGGTTATGAAACCTTACCCCTGGGAAATGGGGCTGATAATCACGGGAAGTATATTGGACTTATCTCAAAAACCGACAATATCTCACTTGTTATTGGATATCTTCACAAAGTAGTGCCTCTTTCTGGAATGAACATCACAACCAAAGACATATTGTATTCTTGCAAAATGCATAAAATTCCAGTTATGATTATTGTTCCAGAGAAATTACATGAGAATGCTAAAGAGATTTTAGGCGATATGGCTAATTATGTTATGTTGGTTGACCCTGCTAAACTATTGGAAAAGATTCTTGAGTTTTTGAAATAAGAAAGATATCATATTAAGATCAAATTAATCGGAGGAACAAATGGCAAACAAAGAAGAACTAAATCCCTTCAAAATAGCACAATCACAACTTGATGAATGTGCAGAAAAACTGGGACTTGATGAGGCTACGCATGAGCTTTTGCGATGGCCTATGAGAGAAGTTGTAGTGTCATTACCTGTTAAAATGGATGATGGCACTACAAAAGTATTTAAAGCGTTTAGAGTCCAGTATAATGGAGCACGCGGACCTACAAAAGGTGGAATAAGATGGCATCCTGATGAAACTGTTGATACAGTTCGTGCATTATCCGCTTGGATGACATGGAAAACAGCAGTGGTTGATATTCCGCTTGGTGGTAGTAAAGGCGGTATTATATGTAATCCCAAGGAGATGTCAGATGGAGAAAAAGAGAGACTGGCAAGGGCTTATATGAGAGCAATTGCTGGTATTGTTGGTGTTACACAAGATGTTCCAGCTCCAGATGTTTATACAACTCCACAAATTATGGCTTGGATGATGGACGAATACGAAGCTATCAGGCGTGAACATCATCCTGGTGTTATTACTGGCAAACCACTTTCTGTAGGTGGTTCACAAGGCCGTCATGATGCAACTGCTCGCGGAGGTGTCTACTGTGTCCGTGAAGCTGCAAAAAGATTAAATATTAATGTCTCCAATGCAAGCTATGCCATTCAAGGCTTTGGAAATGCCGGGCAATATGCTGCTACTTTAACTAAAGAAATTCTGGGCACGGGCAGATTAGTTGCTGTTTCTGATTCTCGTGGTGGCGTGTATAATCCAGATGGAATTGAGCCATTAGATATGGTTAAATGGAAACTTCAAAACCGCAGAGTGGCGGGATTCCCAGGAACCAAAGAAATCACAAATGCTGAATTACTGGAACTTGATGTGGATATTCTTTATCCAGCTGCATTAGAAAATGTTATTACAAGAGATAATGCTGAAAATATCAAAGCAAGAATCGTATGTGAACTTGCCAATGGTCCCACAACTCCAGAAGCAGATGAAATTCTTCATAAAAATGGCGTGCATATAATTCCCGACTTTCTTGCAAATGCTGGTGGTGTTACTGTTTCATACTTTGAACAAGTGCAGAATACATACAACTATTATTGGCCCATAGAAGAGGTATATGAAAAGCTGGATCAAAAGATGTCAACTGCTTATAATAGTGTTTATGAAATGCATAAAAAGCAAAATGTACATATGAGACTTGCTGCTTATATGATAGCGGTATCGCGAGTTGCTGAAGCCTGCAAGCTTCGTGGCTGGGTATAAAAAAATTTGTAAAACTTTCCACGACTTTCAATCCGCCAGCTCCGAGACGGAGTCCCGATAAATCCCTCACAGAGGGATAAATCGGGTCTGGCGGATTGAAGGTCTATTTTTTTGTGATAAAAAAATTAGCATCATTTTGTTGTATCGCTTCTCTGCTGGTAAATTTTTAATCAATTTATATCAACAAGCAAAATCATACAATTTTTATAACTCACAGTATATTATTAAATTACTAAATTAACATAACAGATTGGCACAATAATTGCCCATTATAATAGTAAAAAGTCAAGGAGATTAAAAATGAGATGTCCAATTTGTTTGAAGGAACTTACTAAAGTGCAAGAGATATTGTATTATTCAGAACCAGTCTATTACTGTCCCTATTGTAATTCTAGAATAAGCGATGTCAGGGACAATGACCAAAAAGCAAAAACCATTAACTTTAAAAAAATCAAAAAAACAGCACAAGGAGGTAAAAAATGAAATGCCCATATTGTGGGAAAGAACTTTCAAAAGTTGAAGCATTACTGGCAAGCTTTGAAAAAACATATTTCTGTCCATACTGCTGGCATGATATTACCAATTATAGAAGACAGGAACAGATGAGTTTATCTAAAAGTAAAATATCAACGAAAGGACAAGCAGATGAAAGAGAAAATAAATCCCTACGAAATATGCGTAAGGCAGTTTAATAAAGTCGCTGACAAGTTAGAACTTGAACCAGGTATAAGAGAGTTTTTGATAAAACCCAAAAGGCAACTCATTGTATCAGTTCCTGTAGAAATGGATGATGGTAGTTATAAAGTATTTGATGGTTATCGTGTTCAGCATAATATTGCACGTGGACCTGCAAAAGGAGGCATTCGTTATCATCAAAATGTTACGCTTGATGAAGTAAAAGCTTTGGCAACCTGGATGACCTGGAAATGTGCAGTTGTAAATGTTCCTTATGGTGGTGCAAAAGGTGGTATAACTTGCGACCCGACAAAGATGTCCGCTCGGGAAATAGAACGACTTACTCGCCGATATACTGCTGAAATCTCTATAATTATTGGACCTGAGAAGGATATTCCTGCTCCTGATGTTAATACCAATGCTCAAACTATGTCCTGGATTATGGATACTTATAGTGTATTAAAGGGTTATTCTGTGCCAGGTGTTGTAACTGGAAAGCCGCTTTTTATCGGGGGCTCACTTGGCAGAGATGCTGCGACAGGCAGAGGAGTTATGTATGTTGTTAGGGAAGCAGTAAAATGTCTTGGATTACAATTAAATGATATGAAAGTAGTGGTCCAAGGGTTTGGAAATGTTGGCTCAAATGCTGCTCTTCTACTTGAAGAAATCGGATGTAAGATAATTGGTATCTGCGATGTGTATGGTGCGGTCTATAATAAAAAAGGTATTGATATTAAGAAAGCTGTAGATTTCGTTCGTTCTACCGGAAAAGTTGTAGATTTACCTGATACAGAACCAATAGACCCAGATGAATTTCTAACTCTTGAATGTGATATTCTTGTTCCTTCTGCACTTGAAGGACAGATAACCAAAGATAATGCTGACAAGATTCAGGCAAAAATAATTGCTGAAGGTGCAAATGGACCGACAACTCCAGAAGCAGATGAAATCCTCTTTGATAGGGGTATTTTTGTAATTCCAGATATTCTTGCAAATGCTGGTGGAGTTAGCGTAAGTTACTTTGAGTGGGTACAAGACCTGATGGCTCATTATTGGACTGAAGAGGAAGTTAATAGCAAACTTGAAAAGATTATGAAAGATGCTTTTAAGCAAGTTTATGATTCTGCTACAGCCCAAAAAACAAGCATGCGTGATGCAGCCTATATGCTTGCCGTAGCAAGAGTTGCAGAAGCAACCAGAATAAGAGGAATTTATCCATAAATTGTTCTCGTACCCAGCATACGAGCAAAAGCCAGTGTTTTTATTTTACACACTGGCTTTTTGCTATTTTTTGTATTGACAATTAAATAAGAAATTAAGGAATATGTTAATCATGAAAAATGAATCTAAAAACGGTAAAAATTATAAGAAAGTCCTTTTTTATGTAAATGTCTCCATAATTGTCTTTATAATTTTACCAATTATTATTATGCTTTTTCTTTCTTATAATATTTACAGAAGTAATATTTATAGAATAGTATCACAAAATTTACTTTCAACTTTAGAATATAAGAAAAAGTCCCTTGAAACCTGGCTTAATGAAAGAAAGAGCGATCTGAATTTCATCTCAAGTCAGAAAGATATCCTAAAGAAAAATACTCAAACAAAAATATTCAATCAGTTGAATTTATTAAAAAATGCTTATTCCTGTTATGATAAGATTTTATTGGTTGATACGAATGGAATGACAATTTATTCAACTGATGGTGGAAATTATAATTTCAAGGATGAAAAATATTTTCAGAAAGCAATTCAAGGCGAGAATGGTTTTAGCTCTATACATCTTTCATTTGTAATGAAGGAACCAGCGTTTTTTGGTTATACACCCATCAAAAAAAATTCAGATATAATCGCTATTTTAGTGAGTCAGATTAAATTAGATTATATTTCTGAGATAACTCAGGAACTTATTCTTGGGGAAACCGGGGAAGTTTATCTTGTGGATGCAAATAAAACTCTTTTAACTAAGTCAAAATTCATTGAAGGTGGAATTTTGCATCATAAAGTAAAGAGTGTAGGTATAGAAAAAGCTCTCAAAGGTGTTGCAGGTGTTGATGAATATCCTGATTACAGAGGTGTCAAAGTTTTTGGAGCGTATGACATAATCCCGGAAATGCATTGTGTAATGATAATTGAACAGGATAAAGATGAAGCTTTAGAATCTTTCCATAGATTTAGAGATAAATTCATTCCGATTACAATTATCATATTGATTATTTTACTATTGTTAGTTTTCTTTGTATCAAAAAGAATCCAAAATTATTTAGAAAAAAGAGATAATGAAATACTTCGGCATCAAGAGAAAATGATTTATTCAGAGCAAATGGCATCAGTTGGAATGATGTCAACTGCACTCGCTCATGAGATTAATAATCCATTAACTACTATAAAAGTTCTTATCCAATCAGTCTTTTCTGAATTACCACAAAATGATGAGAAGAAAAAAGATTTAAGTGTTATTTTGGAAGAAATTGATTCTATTAGTAAATTATCCTACCGCTTCCTACAATATGCAAGACCAAAAGAGCCTGAAATAAAAGAATCTAATCTAAATGAGATTATAAAAAAGGTTGTTGACTTGTTAAATTATCACATTGAGAAAAATAAGATAGAATTGATATTAAAGTTAAATGAGAAAGCTCCACCAGTCAGGATGGATAGTTCACAGATAGGACAGGTGATTCTAAATATCCTATTAAATGCTATCCAAGCAGAACCATATCAAGGGAAAATTGAAATAAAAAGTGATTGTGATGAAGAATACTGTATTGTTAAAATAACCAATTTTAATACTTACTTGCCAGAGGATTTACGGAAGAAAATTTTTGAGCCATTCTTTACCACAAAATCAAAAGGGACAGGTCTTGGTTTGGCTATTTCGCGAACTATAATGGAAAAGCACTCAGGAATAATAGAGTGTGAATCAAATACATCAGAGGGAACCTCGTTTATAATTAAACTTCCATTTAAAAAG
>JAGGUR010000110.1 GCA_021158425.1 Candidatus Cloacimonadota bacterium
GCCTAAAAAATCTGGATGAGGTGTTCCCACCTAATTTCACGCAGGAACAAATAGCTAAAGCGAAAACACTATTTCTGAAGAGATTGGCTGAAAAGTCTCATAGCTACTATGGCGGAAAAATTCAGACCGCACCCAAAGCATCAGTCTTTGGATTCAACTGGTTCAATATCTGGTATACACCCGGGGTCTCAAAAATATCAACGACAATACGAGATGATAACGATAGTTCTTTTGAACTTACAAATAGAGGGAATTTAGTTGCAGTTGTAAGCGATTCTACCCGCGTGTTAGGTGATGGAGATTGCACTCCTCCAGGCGGAATGGGTGTGATGGAAGGAAAAGCATTCTTAATGAAATATCTGGGCGGAGTTGATGCGGTTGCTTTGTGCGTGGATAGCTATAATGAAAAAGGAGAGCATGACCCGGATAAGATTATTGAATTTGTAAAAATGGTGCAGCACAGCTTTGGGGCCATTAATCTTGAGGATATTTCTCAACCTAATTGCTACAAAGTGCTTGATACTTTGCGCGAAGAATGTATTATCCCTGTCTGGCATGACGATGCGCAGGGAACTGCCTCTGTAACCCTGGCTGGTTTGTTGAACGCACTCAAACTTGTAAACAAAAAATTATCTGATGTAAGGATTGTTCACTTTGGAGCCGGTGCTGCAAATACAACTATAGCCAGAATAGAGATATCAGCTGGAGCAAATCCTGAAAATATCATTATGTTTGATTCAAAAGGCGGCTTACACAAAAACCGTGAGGATTTAAAGGCAGACCCGAGATTCTATCGCAAATGGGAACTTTGCCAGATAACAAATCCTAAATGTGTAAATGATTTTCCAGATGCAATAAAAAAAGCAGATGTTTTAATTGCAGTTTCAACTCCCGGACCCGATATAATTAAGCAGGAATGGATTAAATCTATGGCAGAGAAACCTATTGTCTTTGCCTGTGCAAATCCAGTGCCAGAGATTTATCCTTATGCAGCAAAAGAAGCTGGAGCTTATATTGTTGCCACAGGACGAGGTGATTTCCCAAATCAGGTAAATAATTCCCTCGGATTCCCTGGCATTTTGAAAGGTGCTTTAATGGTTAGGGCAAAAAAAGTGACAGATAAAATGGCTATTGCAGCTGCACATTCTCTTGCTGATTATGCTGAAAAAAGAGGAATAAATCCTGAAAATATAATACCAACTATGGATGAGGCAGGAGTATTTCCTCACGAAGCAACAGATGTAGCAATGCAAGCTATTAAGGATGGTGTTGAAAGAGTTAGAATTACAAAAGAAGAAGCTTATGCAAAGGCCGATGCAGATATAAACTATGCCAGAAAGATGACAGATATGTTAACCGAACAAGGCTTTATTAACCCTCCACCTCAAGAGATGCTTCAAGAAGCACTTGATTGGGCTGTTAATGAAGTTAAATAACACACCTGAAAATTTGATAAACATAGAAGCAAATAAACCCCGGACAAACTAAATGCCGGGGTTTTCTTCAGGAATTTTAAAAATTAATATGATAGCATTTCAATACTAAAAATTGTAAAGATAATATAATACCTTTATTCTTAAATTAAAATGATTGTTTTATTTGACAATAAATTTTTTGGTGATTGCAGAAGGCAATATGAAAAAGAATTCTCAAGGAAAGATTATTAAAGAGAGCGACTCTCTTGAAATAGTGAAAGTTAAAGAGTCTAAAGTGGATGATGCTGGTGATTATCAGGAATCTCCTATTTATATTTATTATGAATGGTGCAAAAAATGTGGAATCTGCGTTGCTTTTTGTCCTACTGGAACATTAGCAAGCCGAGAAGACGGAGCACCTTATGTAAAGTATCCTGAAAAATGTATTCATTGTGAAAGATGTGATATGCTCTGTCCTGATTATGCGATAACTGGTGCAGCTCCTGGTGAGAGGAGAACAAATGTCAAAAAATAGAGGAACAAAACCTAAACCTGTTTTAATGCAAGGAAATGCAGCTGTTGCTTTTGGGGCATTGGATGCTGGAATGCGGTTCTTTGGCGGATATCCTATTACACCCTCAACCGAGATTGCAGAAATCCTTTCAGCAGAATTGCCTAAATATGGAGGCAAATTTATCCAGATGGAGGATGAACTCGCAAGTATGGCTTGTATTCTTGGCGCAAGTATTGCAGGAATGAAGTCAATGACCGCTACCAGCGGACCAGGTTTCTCTCTTATGCAAGAAAATCTTGGCTATGGTATGATTGCAGAAATTCCCTGTGTGGTGGTTAATGTGCAGAGAGGTGGGCCCAGTACTGGCTTGCCTACAAGCCCATCTCAAGGTGATATTATGCAAGCGCGGTGGGGGACTCATGGAGACCATCCTGTAATTGCCCTTTATCCTGATTCAGTCCTTGAATGCTATGAGCTTACTATCCGAGCATTTAATCTTGCGGAAAAGTATCGCACACCTGTAATACTCTTAATGGATGAGGTTTTAGCTCATATGCGGGAATCTGTTATTCTCCCTCCAAAAGAAAAATTAAAAATATTAAATCGTATTAAACCTAATGTGCCTCCAGAATGGTATAAACATTACAAAAATGAACCAAAATATATTTCACCTCTTGCAAGCTTTGGCGAAGGGTATCGTTTTCATATTACAGGACTTGCCCATGATGAAAATGGTTTCCCAACTCAAGTGCCACAGGAAGTTGAAGCAATGATGGACCGTCTATTAAAAAAAATAACCGATAATCTTGATGATATTATCCAGATAGAGGCATTTGAAATGGATGATGCAGAGATTGCTATATTTGCTGCAGGTGTTGTTGCTCGTTCAGCTAAAGAAGCTATTATAAAAGCAAGAGAAAAAGGTATCAAAGTGGGTTTGATTAGACCTCTTACTATCTGGCCCTTTCCAGACTTAGATGTTGAAATGATGTTAGAAAACACTAAAGCTGTGATTGTCGCTGAGATGAATCAAGGACAGCTAATTAACGAAATTAAAAGGGTTACGAAATACGGACACCATTCAAAGTTTATTAAATTGCAAAAATATAGTGGATTGATTATTACACCAGATGAAATTTTAAATAAAATTGCGGAGGTTAAATGAAAAATATTCCGCAGAAAGTTATTCATCAATATCTTAGACATCGTAAAAAATTTCCTCATGTCTGGTGTCCGGGATGTGGAAATGGAATAATTCTTGGTGACCTTCTACGAGCAATCTATAATTTAGGAATTGAAAAGGATAGTATCGCTATGGTCTCTGGAATTGGATGCTCAAGTAGAATGCCAGTATATGTTGATTTTAATACACTTCATACTACACACGGGAGAGCAATTGCATTTGCTACTGGAATAAAACTATCAAAACCCGAGATGAATGTAATAGTTATTACTGGAGATGGAGATGCTGCAGCCATTGGAGGAAATCATCTAATTCATGCTGCAAGAAGAAATATTGACCTGACAATAATCATTATCAATAATAATATTTATGGAATGACGGGTGGGCAATGCTCACCGACAACGCCTCTGGGAAGATATGCTTCCACTGCTCCCTATGGTTCACTTGAACCGAATTTTGATCTTTGTGAACTGGCTCGTAGTGCTGGTGCAAGTTTCGTAGCTCGAACTACTGCATATCATACAACCGAGGCAAGAGAAATTTTCGAAAAAGCAATTCTAAAGAAAGGCTGTTCCATCGTTGATGTTATTTCTCAATGTCCGATATCGTATGGAAAGTTAAATAATTTTGGCTCTGCAGTTGAAATGTTAAAATGGCAGAGAGATAATACAATTCCAGTTGAAGCTGCTTCCAAACTTCCACCAGAAAAAATTAAAGGGAAAATTATAAGAGGTATAATTTATGATACTGATAAACCAGAATTTACTGAAGAGTATGATAAATTGATAACTCATTTAACCGGTGAATTAAGTATTTCTAAGAACAAAAGTGTTAATAAGAAAGTTACCGGCAAGGCAAATTAAAAAAGTAAAAGCAAATTTTAATGGCGAAAATGAAAACACAAATTAGATTAAGCGGCAGTGGGGGACAGGGATTAATTCTTGGTGGAATACTTTTGGCCGAGGCAGCAATTTTGGATGGAAAGAAAGTATTACAATCTCAGAGTTATGGACCTGAATCCAGAGGAGGTTCAAGCCGTGCTGATGTTATTATAAGTGACGAAATAATCTATTTCCCCAGAGCAGTAAATCTTGATATTCTACTTTGTCTCACCCAAGAAGCTGCTGATAAATTTATAGGTAACTTAAAACCTACAGGAATTTTTATTTATGATTCATCACAAATCAGCATCAATCCTATTGAAGGCAAAGCTATTGGAATTCCATTTACTGAATTGGCAATCAAAAAATTTAAAACTGCAATTGTTACAAATATCATTTTATTAGCATTTACCTGTAAAATTACTAATGTTATTTCGTTAAATGCTCTTAAGAAAGCCTTGAAAAAAAGAATTAAACCAAAATATGTTGAGCTCAACCTTAAAGCTGTTCGGTTAGCCGTTAGACTTGCTGAGAAGTATTTATCTGAGGGTTCTCCGCAAGCTCGCGAATGATATCGGCGTGAAAGACAGATGAAACATACATCCTGACAAGTCAGGATAAAGGAGCATGAAAATAACACACCCCCTCCGATGAATCGGAGACC
>JAGGUR010000164.1 GCA_021158425.1 Candidatus Cloacimonadota bacterium
CTGCTTGTTTTAAAGCCTGAATTTCTGCGTGGTCTTTGCCTGCTGGTTGTGTGTATCCTTTGCCAATAATTTTAGCATTTTTAACAATAATAGCACCAACAAAAGGATTTGGCGAGGTTTTTCCTCTGGCTTTTTCAGCTAAGTTAAATGCTTCTTTTAAATACTCTATATCAATTTTTTTCATCTTCTCTTAATTCGGAGTGCGAAAACGATCCGCCAGCTCCGGGACGGAGTCGCGATAAATCGGGACTGGCGGAGAACTTTTCGCAATTGATGGGGTGCTGAAAGTTCGTCGCTCCGCTCCTCGTTTCAGCACTCCTTATTTTCCTTACTGCCGAAATTCTCTTAAATATAAAATTTCTTTAATTTGGATAGGCAGATTTTTTTCAAATTTCTTTTCTCTTGGATACACTCTTAAAGGATTTATATCTATACCACCGCGACGATTGTATTTACAAAATGCGATGAGTTTTAATGGCTGGATTTTCTGGATGATATCAAAAAGAATCCGTTCACAGCATTCTTCGTGAAATTCTTGATGATTGCGATATGAAACGATATATTGTAAAAGAGATT
The DNA here is from genome assembly GCA_021158425.1 of Candidatus Cloacimonadota bacterium. Classification (GTDB taxonomy): domain Bacteria; phylum Cloacimonadota; class Cloacimonadia; order JGIOTU-2; family JGIOTU-2; genus JAGMCF01. Next base: position 577 of record JAGGUR010000164.1, read on the forward strand.
CCTCTGTAATCTGTTTTTTATCAGCACGATAATATATATAAATTGTTCCCCAGTCTGGCTGGTCAGTAATTGGGCAGTTTGATTTTAGTAAATTTGACATCAAGAAATGTTCTTTTTTCTCTGCCTGTTCCGTTTGGAGCAGATTTGGATTTACCTCATATTGAAAAGGATTTTTAGGTTTTAATTCATCAATACATTTGAACTTTTGGGAAAGATTAAATTTTTGATTAAAATCTTCATAAGTTGTAATAATAAATTTTATATTTGCTGAGTTTAAGGCAGACTTCAAATCATTCTTAATTTTTACAACTGCTTTTTTTAGACTTTCAAAAACAGCCATATTGAAAGAATTCAGATACAATTTTAGCGATTTGCTCTCAATCAGAAATTCTGTATCAGAAGGATATTCAATTCTAAGAATTCCAACAAATGGTTTGCCTGATTTTTCTAAGAATGAAAATTCATAACAGTTCCATACATCTATACCGGAGAAAGGGATATTTTTCGTATCCCAGCCAATATTCTGTCTGCCGATTTTTCGTGGAACTGGTTTTAGTAAGTTTGGATTAGATTTAGATAAATATTTGTTCATTAAAAAAACTGTATCAAACAGAATTTACAATCTAAGAGATAGATCAAACAGGATTTGCAATCCTGTTTACATTTGAAATAATATTTTACTTAATGATTTCTTCCTTTTTCCAAACACCATTACAATTGGTATTGGAGCACTTGGTTATTTTTTCTGTTCAATTTCTCTTTTCAGTTTTTCTATAAATTCATTTAGCTGAAATGCTCCCAAATTTCCGTTCAAGTGTTTTCGCACTGAAATATTTTGATTCTCAACTTCTTTATCACCAATAATAATCATATATGGAATTTTTTCATTTTCTGCTTCACGGATTTTATATCCTATTTTTTCATTTTCAAGGTTTATTTTTGTGCGAATATCTTGCTCTTGTAAATCATTGAGAATTTTTTTCGCATACCCAAAGTGATTTTCACTTATTGGGATAACTTCAACTTGAACTGGGGCAAGCCAGAGCGGGAAGTTTCCTGCATAATGTTCTATTAACACGCCGAAGAATCTTTCTAAAGAGCCAAGCAGAGCGCGGTGAATCATAAACGGGCGATGCTCAGAATTATCTTCGCCGATGTAAGTCATATCAAACCGCTCAGGAAGATTGAAGTCAAACTGAATAGTAGTGCATTGCCAGGCGCGGTCAAGCGCATCTTTTATTTTTATATCAATCTTCGGTCCGTAGAATACGCCCTCACCAGGGTCAATTTTATAAGGTAGCTTTGAAATATCTAATGCTTTCTTTAAAGACTTAGTTGCTTTTTCCCAATCTTCATCTTTTCCTACAGCTTTATCAGGTTTTGTTGAGAGAAAGATTTCAAAATTTTCAAATCCAAAGGCTTTAAGAAAAAACATAGAGAAATCTAATAATTTTACAACCTCATTTTCTAATTGAGAAGGCGTGCAAAAGATATGCGCATCATCTTGAGTGAAGCCACGCACTCGCATAAGTCCGTGCAGCACACCTGAACGCTCATAACGATACACAGTTCCGAGTTCTGCATATTTTATTGGCAGTTCTCTATAACTTCTCAGTTTTGATTTGTAAATCATAATATGGAAAGGACAATTCATCGGCTTGATATAGTAATCCTGCTCATCAATTTTCATTGGTGCATACATATTTTCAGAATAGAAATCAAGATGACCGCTGGTTTGCCATAAATTTGCTTTACCAATATGAGGAGTGTAAACAATATCGTAACCTGCTTTGTAATGCTCTTTTTTCCAGAAATCCTCAATAATATTGCGAATCAAGCCTGCTTTCGGATGCCAATGGACCAATCCTGCACCAACTTCATTGTAGAAACCAAATAAATCCAGTTGTTTCCCCAATTTTCTGTGGTCTCGTTTTTCCGCCTCTTCTAATTTTTTTAGATATGTTTGCATCTCCTTTTCAGTTGGAAATGAAATGCCATAGATTCGTTGAAGCATTTTATTCTTCTCATCTCCACGCCAATATGCGCCAGATACCTTTAATAGTTTGAATGCCTTGACTTTATTGGTGGAAATGAGATGAGGACCTCTGCATAAATCTACAAAATCACCTTGAACATAGATAGAGATTGTTTCGCCCACAGGCAGTTCGTTTATCAGCTCTATTTTATAATTTTCACCAAATCGTTCAAAGGTTTCAAGGGCTTTGTCACGAGATATTTCCCTTCTTTCAAAATAGAAATTTTCATCTATGATTTTTCGCATCTCTTCTTCAATTTTCTTTAAGTCACTATCTGAAAATGGCGTATTTTTATCAAAATCATAGTAAAAGCCGTTTTCAATTGCTGGGCCTATTGCGATTTTTACATCTGGATAAAGGCGCTTAACCGCTTGTGCCATAATATGGGCAGTGCTGTGCCAATAGACTTTTTTCCCCTCTTCATCTCTAAATTTGTGAAAGAGAATAGTTGCATCTGCTTCTATTTTATGAGTTAAATCCACCTCTCTCTCGTTTAATCTGGCAGAGAGAATTTCATTAGCAAGCCCCTTGCTGATTCCTTTTGCAATTTGCAAAGGAGTAATTCCTTTATCATATTCTTTTGATGAGCCATCTGGAAAAGTTATTTTTATTTTCATATCACTTCCTTAATGAATGAGTATTCGCAGAAAGAGCAAAGGAATCTAATTAGTGTCTATCCATAGACACGCGTTTAAGGACTATTTACATTAACGACACTGGAAGGTCGTTCTACAAACTCCCAATTAAGTATATTCCTGGTCCCTGATTCCTGAGCCACCTGATTAAATCGGGGCAGGAATGGGCTTACTTGGGGAGCTAAGGATTACGGATGGACGCTAATTATAAAAATTTTATCTGTGCTCCTCTGTTCTTAGATTAATTTTATACAAATGGAATAAGTGGTTTTTAATGGTCAAGAAAAAGTGATGATAATTACTAAACAGCGAAATTTTTAATTTATTTTGTTAGAGTCTTTATGTGAAGGTTATTTTTATTTCTACTGTTATTCAATATTTTGAAAAGTTATAAGTTGAATTGTTAAATTTTGGCAAGGTGGAGCAGAGACAGAAGGGAATTATTAGCATTATACCTCATAATCTGTAATGATATGCTCTTCAATGTAACGGTGGAGCAGAGACAGAAAGGAATTATTAGCATTATACCCCGTATTTTTTCTCTTTGCCAAGTTGTTGTAATAGCTCGTTTACCTTTTGTTTCAGTTCAATGATACGACCCTCTCGTCCTATGGTAGCATTATAATAAATCTCAAGTTCATTTAATCTTTTTTTTAACTCTTCCTCAGCATGCTTGCGCTTTGTAATATCGTTTATGAGTAAAACCGCACCTGTGAACTTGTTATTTTCAAACATTGGAACGCCTTTTAGCGTGATATAAGTTTCTTTTCCATAAACAGAAATAAAAAGCCTCTCAGCTGCAATTTCCTTATCCTCCAAAAGGTTATTGAAAACAGATGAAAGCCCGGCATTTTTCATTGAAGAAAGTTCCCTTATATCCATTCCCATAGTTTTTGATTTTTCGCCAAGAGGAACTCCCAAAATCCTTTTCATTTCAGGATTTTCGTAACTTATTCTGAGTTCTGCATCCAACCTTATTATTCCTCCTGGAGAATTTTCTACAATCCCTTCATTTAACTTGTATAGTTGTTTGTAGGATTCTTCTGATTCCGATAATTGCTTTGTTCTTTCTTCCACCATTTTCTCAAGGTCTTCTGAGTATTCTTTGAGTCTCTCCTCTGACCTCCGAAGAAGATTGTCCTTTAATTTCAACTTAATAATAAGATATACGGTTGTTAAAATAAACAACCCGAGAAAAATAGACGATGTTATGACAAATATCTGTATCTGATTTTCCGTATACATATTATACTCCCAAGCCAATAAACAAGTCCAATTAAAGTTGAATTTTGTGCAAAGACCCAGTTCTTCAA
>JAGGUR010000112.1 GCA_021158425.1 Candidatus Cloacimonadota bacterium
AGCCTACTGCTGAAAAGGTTTTGCTTGATAAAATCAAAAAATATGAGAATGTGAATTTTAATTTAAACAGTTCATTATTAAGCATAGAAGGTAATGGCAAATCACTAACGCATATAAAAATAAAAGGTAATGAAACTAATAAAATAAAGGAAATTAAAGTCTCTGGTGTTTTTATCTATGTTGGCTTAAAACCCAATACAGAATTTTTAAATGGATTTGTTGAGACAGATAAAAACGGATACATTGTAGTTGATATGAATCAAAATACAAATGTACCCGGTATCTTTGCAGCTGGAGATGCAACAGTTGATACTGTCAAACAGATTGCAACTGCTGTTGGCTCAGGCGCAAGAGCAGCTAATAATGCAAGACATTATATTGAAAATATGAAATTCTAATCCTTAGATTGAAATATAAGTTCTGCAAAACATGGAAAATTCACCTAACTTGTCATTCCCGTGTAAACGGGAATCCAGTAGGAATAAAGGTTTGTGGATTCCCAATTCCCGACATATCGGGAGGAATGACACGCGAATGCTATTTTGCAGATCTCATTTAGATTGAAATATTATAGGAGGAGATGTGGCATTAGAACTGAATGAAAAGAATTTTGATACAGTTATAAACTCTGGCAAAGTAGTGTTGGTAGATTTCGGGGCAGAATGGTGTATGCCCTGCAAAATGATGGGTCCAGTTATTGATGAACTGGCAAATGAGGTAGATGATGGAAAAGTAGTAATAGCAGAATGTGATGTGCAAGCAGAACCAAAAATAGCACAAAGATTTAGCATTATGAGCATTCCTACACTACTTATATTCAAAGATGGAAAAGCAATGGAACAGATGATAGGAGTGGCTCCTAAAAGGAAAATTAAAGAAAAAATAAACCAGTATATTTCATAGAATTTATGTCAGACCAGATAAAGATTGTATGTGAAAATTGTATCTACTGGAGAAGTCAGCATTGTGAGAATTTTTCATCAAAATGGTTTGGAATGATTACTTCAAAATCACAGAATTGCGGACAGTTTAAAGCCAAGAAAATTGAGAAGAAAAAGGAAGAATCTTCAATTGATAAGAAAGTTAAAAAAGCACAAGAGAGTAATAAAGAAAAATGAGGCCCTACTGGTCTGGGCGCCCAAGCCCGATAGGTTTATATGACTCCCCCAAATAATTTGGATATAGAGAGAACACTCTGCCTTATAAAACCTGATGCGGTTTCTTCCGGAAAAATCGGAGAAATACTTACAATATTAGAAGACGACAATTTCCATATTTTAAAAATGAGAATGATGCAAATGAGCCCAAATATTGCGCAGAGGTTTTATTACATCCACAAAAATAAACATTTTTACGATGGACTAATTGAGTTTATGACGAGCAGTCCAATTATTGCAATGGTTCTTGAAAGAGAAGATGCAATTAATAGATTAAGAAGATTAGCAGGAGATACTGACTCAAAAACCGCGGCCAAAGGAACAATAAGAAATAAATATGGTACTGATATACAACGAAATGCTATACATGCATCTGATAGTATTGAAAGTGCTGTATATGAAATAGATGTAATTTTCGGACACAAAAAGGAAGGAGAAGTCTAAAATGAATATCCTGGTTCTAAATTGTGGGAGCTCATCTATTAAATTTCAGTTCATTAATTCGGATAAAAAAGAGGTGCTGGCTAAAGGAATTGTAGAAAGAATAGGGGAAGAGAGTTCATTATTTAGTTTCATCTCTGAGAAAATAGAGAAGCGGAAGCAGAAAATTATAGTAGAAAATCATACACAAGGGATCAAACTGATTTCGGACAATTTGATGGACTCCAGGTGTGGAGTAATCCAAAGTAAAGATGATATTGATGCAGTTGGTCATAGACTGGTGCACGGTGGGGAGGAATTTTCTGGCTCTGTAAGGATTACTGGACGAGTAATAGATAAAATGAGAGAATGTATTAAGTTGGCTCCTTTACATAATCCTCACAATATCAAAGGAGTTGAAGCCAGTCAGAAAATTCTGCCAGGTGTTCCTCAGTGTGGAGTTTTTGATACGGCATTTCATCAAACTATGCCTAAAAAGGCATTTCTCTATGCACTCCCTCTTGAATACTATACTAAACATAAGATTAGAAGATATGGTTTTCATGGTACCTCACATTATTATGTAGCTAAGGAAGCAGCAAGATATGTTGGGAAGAGTTTGGACGAGCTCAGGATTGTAACCTGCCATCTTGGGAATGGTGCATCAATCACAGCAATAGACAAAGGAAAATCTGTTGATACATCAATGGGGTTTACACCTTTAGAAGGACTGGTAATGGGAACCCGCTGTGGAGACCTTGACCCAGCTATTCCTCTTTATATGATTGAAACCCTTGGTATGACCCGTCAGGAGGTAAACGATGTCTTGAATAAAAAAAGTGGAATGCTGGGACTTTCAGAAATAAGCAATGATATGAGGGTTATTGAAGAAGAGATTGAAAAGAAAAATCAAAAAGCATCTGATGCCCTGGAAATTTACGTGTATAGATTAAAAAAATATATCGGTGCTTACTACGCTGTTATGGATGGAATTGATATAATTGTATTTACTGGTGGAATCGGCGAGAATATGCCTATACTTCGTGAAATGGTTTGCAATGATTTGACTTCTCTGGGCATTTTATTTGATAAAGAAAAAAATTATATAAAAGAAGATGGAATTTTAGACTTTTCAGATGAGGATTCAAAAGTAAAGTTACTTAAGATACCAACCAATGAAGAACTTATGATTGCAATGGAGACAGAAGCAATATTAAAAAAATCCGAAATCCAAAATCCTAAACAATTTCAAAGCTTAAATGTTCAAAATTACAAAAAAAACACAACTAAGAATTTTCGGAAATAATTTTAATCTAATCTTTTTATCTTTTCAACTTAGGTAAAGAAGAATTATATTACAATAATTGTGAACAAGAGAATAGTCCTACTCCAGGGTGGCATATCTAATGAAAGAGAGGTTTCATTAGAAACCAGTAATGCAATAAAACAAGCATTAATAAACCTTAAGAAAATTGTTTATATTATTGACCCACAAGACTTTTTTCATAATGGTAAAATGAACTATTCCACTATGTTGAAAGAGATATTGACCAGCAAATGTGATATAGTTTTTAATGGTTTGCATGGTGGAGATGGTGAGAATGGCACTATACAAAGACTTCTTGAAATCCATAATATTAATTTTACCGGGTCAAAATATTTTGGAAGTTTTGTTTCTATGAATAAAAAAGTAAGTAAACTTTTAGTTCAAAATTTGCAACTTACTGTTCCTAAATTTATTTCTTTTTATAAAAATGAAAGTATTTCCATTGAAGAGGTTTTGGAAAAGTTTTCTTTGCCTTTTGTAGTTAAACCAAATTCTTCAGGCTCATCAGTAGGAGTATCAATGGTTGAAAAGGAAAATCAATTAACGACAGCAACCAATAATGCGTTTAAGTATGACGACGAAATTTTAATTGAGGAATATATAAAGGGAAGGGAAATAACTGTGGCTATGCTTGGGAATAAACCACTTCCAGTTGTGGAAATCAAACCGAAAAAGGGCTGGTATGATTATCAGCATAAATATACAAAAGGAGAAAGTATTTATGAGGTTCCAGCAAAACTAGCAAGGGCAGAGTCGGAGAAAGTTAGCAAATATGCCATTAAGATTTATAATGAATTTCAATGCAGAGATTATGCAAGAATAGATTTTCGGTATGACGGGAAAAAATTTTATTTCTTGGAAGTTAATACCTTACCCGGAATGACAGCATTAAGCCTTGTTCCAATGGCCGCAAAAGCAATTGGTATCAGGTTTGACGAGCTAATCAACCGAATTATTGAAAGAGATTGGAAATAATAGTAGCAGGAGCAGTTGGCAGTAGCAGGAGCAGTGGTAGCATTAGCTTATAGTAGAATTTTAAAAAGGATATTGCAATAATTTATTAAATCATTCCCCACTTGCCCCCGATTTCTTCAGGATGCGGTGAGCAGGTTTGTGTCTTTTGGGTTGGAAATCATTTCATATGAAATACTCATGTCCCGAAAGGAATCGGGACACAAAGGAGTATGAAAATGGCAAGTAAGCATTCCCAATCCCCCCCGATATAATCGGGAGGGAGGGCTTCTGTCTCGGCTTGGCCGAGCCAAGACGGATGAGAATGAGAGTTTATATTTATTTTCTTTGTGTCTTTGTCCGTCCTCCGTAGAAGTTCTACTTCGGAGGATGGATGACTTTGTGGTGAAAGGATTTTCCGATGAAAAAGGACTCTATTTTCGGCAAAGAAATCTATCAATATGCAGGAGCCTTACATATACATACCGGATATTCTTTTGATGCCAGTGGTAAAGTTGATGATATAATAGAATCTGCAAAGCAATGCAAATTAGATTTTATAACTATTAACGACCATTTTTCTTTAGATGCCAAGAAAGAAATTAGCAAAAAACAATATAATGGAATTTATATACTCGCTGGATATGAAACGAATGATGCACAAAAAAATAATCATTACCTAATTTTTAATACGAATAGAGTGCTTCCAACTTCTTTATCCGCACAAGAATATGTAAAGATTGTAGCTGGGGATAATGGCTATGGATTTATCGCACACCCGATTGAAAAAAGAAGAACAAAAAAAATAAGAGCTTATGAATGGGATGCCTGGGATGCAATAGAATTTGATGGTATAGAAATATGGAATTTTCTCTCTGAATGGACTGACAGTCTTATCCTACCATTTAATTTTATATTCAAAATATTATTCCCAAATTCTGCAATAAAAAGACCATATAAAGAGATTCTAAAAAAATGGGATGAATTCAATCTTAAGGGTTTTAAAAAATCTGCAATTGGAAGTTCTGATGCACATGGCAAAACTTACAAACTTGGACCCTTGTCAATAACCTTTTTGCCGCATAAAAAACTTTTAAAGGCAATACAAACACACATCTGGCTCAGGCAAGAATTAAATAATAATAACTATTACATACAAATATTAAAGGCTCTTAAAAATGGAAACAGCTTTATTGTAAATGTCAATCGTGGGTACCCGAATAATTTTTACTGTTATATTTACTCAGAAAACACCAAAAATTTTGCTCTTCCTGGCGAAGAGATTTCTCTATCTGAAAAAAAACTTTATCTTTCTGTCCAGCTTCCGCGAGATTGTCTTATAAAGATTATCTTCAATGGAAAAGTCGTCCATTCGGAACTTACAACCGAAATTTCATTCCCAATTACAAAACCCGGCTTCTGTCGGATTGAGGTATACAAAGGACATTATGGATGGATTTATTCTAATCCTATGTATGTCAATTAGTAAACTGGTAAATTAGTAAACTGATAAACTGGTAAATTGGTAACCAGTCCACGAGTTAACCAGTTCACAAATTAAGGAGTTTTGTATGTATAATATTACAGAATTAGATGTATATAATATGGCATTGGAGTTTTCAAATCTAATTTGGGAAATATGTGTAAAATGGGAATCATTTGCAAAAAATACCATAGGTTATCAACTTGTTAGGTCAGCTGATTCAATTTCAGCAAATATAGCCAGCCCAGTGTAATTTAATTATGAAGTACTATGTTTATGTGTTAAGGAGTAAAAGAGATGGTAAATACTATGTTGGTTTTTCTGAAGATCTGGAGAAAAGGCTTAAACTACATAGCAAAGGTCAAGTATTATCAACTAAGTATAGGCGACCGTTAGAGTTGGTTTATTATGAGATTAGTTTTAATAAGGAAGATGCCTTACATAGAGAAAGATACTTAAAAACAACCTATGGTAGAAGATACATAAAAAATCGAATTAAGAACCAAACACAAGGAATAGAGATATGAGTTATTACACTGGGCAAGAAGGATTTGGGAGATTTCACTACAAAGAAAATCTGAAGTTTTGTTTTTATGCCAGAGGTTCATTGGAAGAAACACAAGATTGGCTAAGAAAAGTATACAAACGAAAACTAATAAGTAGTGATAATAAAGAGAAAATTAAATCCTTCTTATCAATATTTCCTCAAAAGTTTAACGCATACATTAACAAAATAAAGCAATATAAAAACCAAAATAATGAATAATCTAAATAATACCCAACAACATCTTACCAGTTTACAAGTTCACCAGTTCACGGGTTTACTAAATTAGAGGTTAATTATGAAAAAACATTATATTGAAAATTTATCTGATTACTTAGGAACTGAAATAGTTAGTTTCTTTGCAATTAGCGAAAAATCATTAAGAAAAAGTCGTGCAGGAAAATCATACATCAGAGTAACATGTATTGATAAAACAGGTCAGATTATCGGGAATATCTGGGATAATGTGAAACAACTTGAATCCCAGTTCACTGTTGGAGATATTGTTAAAGTAAAAGCATCTGTTGATATTTATGAAGGTAATTTACAGTTAAATATATCTAATATCAGAAAAGCTGAAGAAAGCGAATATGAAATATCAGATTTCTCACCTACCACTACAAAAAATATAAATAAATTAACTGAACAACTTTTCAGATTTATAGATTCAATACAAAATCAGTATCTAAATAAATTACTTCATCTTTTTTTTGAGGATAAAGAATTCTTGAAAAAATTTGTATCAGCTCCAGCAGCAAAATCCTGGCATCACAATAAAATTGGTGGACTTATACACCACACTATAACAGTAACTAATATTTGCAATTCGGTTGCAAACTTTTATGATGATATTGACAGAGATTTACTCGTATGTTGTGCAATACTGCATGATATAGGAAAAGTAGATGAGTACTGTCTTAGACCTTTTATAGACTTTACAGATGAAGGAAAACTTGTTGGTCATATAGTTATCGGTGATAAAATGGTTGTTGATAAAATTCAGCAAATTAATAATTTCCCGCCAATGTTAAAGAATAAAATTAGACATCTGCTCTTAAGTCATCATGGTGAAAGAGAAAAAGGAGCGGTAGTTTTACCAAAAACAAAAGAAGCAATATTACTTCATTATGCAGATAATATGGATGCTCACATAATGGGAGTACAGGATTTAATCGAAAAAGCCAAAAAACAGAACAGGGATTGGACTGAATATAATAACTTGACAAAAAGAGAATATTATACGAAATAGTGTCAAATAATTTGACAAAGAGAGAATATTATACGAAATAGTATTATTTAATAAGAAATTAAAAAAATTGCAGGATGAGACAAAACACAATGAAGATAACGCAAATGAATAGCAAAGTAAATAAACAAATAAGCATTTTCCTCTCTCCTTTACTCTACAATAATAACTTCATAATATTTAGCTTAGCTAAATTAAAAATATGCAAATGTCAAAATTAGGTCCCTCCTGATAAAAATCTGGCGGGAGAAAAAAGTTAATGTCACAAATAGGCAATGTCCCACAGGGGACAATGAGATATGTTAACCAGTAAAAGAAACAAGCAATAATGATGAAATGAGCCACAACTTGTCCGCCTTTTGGTGGAAAAACACACAAAAGTACACAGAATGAAATATATTGAATTTGAAATTTTTGTGTATTTTTCATGTGATTTCGTGGCTGAATAATTCAAAAGGAGAAAAAA
>JAGGUR010000040.1 GCA_021158425.1 Candidatus Cloacimonadota bacterium
AGCACCAATATGCAGGTGTCCTGCTTCGGAATTTCCCACAGTTCCATCTGGCATACCGACATATTCTCCTGCTGCGTATAATGTGATAAAAGAGTTTTCTTGCATAATACGATTCATATTAGTTGGACTGGCTTGTTTAATTAAATTTCCATAACTTTCTTCTCTATAACCCCAGCCATCAAGGATAAGCAATAATACTGGTTTTTTAATTTTGGGCTCATAATCCGTGAGCAAAGAATTTCCTGTCATCTCTTTTGGCTTTTCTATTCCAAGCAATTTGAGAATTGTTGGTGCTATATCTGTCAACGCCCCATCTTCTGCTAAATACTCTTTGGTATCACAATCAGAATCAATAAAAATGAAGGGAACTTTGCTGTCCGTATGCCCTGTATCAACTGTACCTTCTGGAAAATATCTTCTTTCTACAGTTCCATGGTCTGCGGTAATAATGATTCTCATACCTCTTTTCTGTGCAAGAGAGACCACTTCACCAACTTTATCGTCAACTGCTTTAATAGCTCTTATTATTGCATTTTCGTTTTCTGTATGTCCAACTACATCAATATTGCAAAAATTAGAAATTATCAAATCATACTTCTGCTCCTCAATTTTTCGCATAACTTTTCCTGCTACAGCTTTAACACTCATTTCTGGAACAGAGTCAAATTCATGGACTTTAGCTGATTCAATGGTTATTCTTTCTTCATTCGGAAAGGGCTTTTGTCGTCTTCCATTTAGAAAATAGCTAAGATGAACGCTTTTCTCAGACTCCACAATTTTTATCTGCTTCATCCCTGCCTTACTGACAACTTCACTAAGAGTATTTTTTACAACATTTGCCCGAGGAAATGCCACCTTAGTATTTAACTTCGGGTCATATTCAATCATTGTAACAAAGTTCAGATTCATTTTTTCTATTGGAAAATGAGAGAAATTTGTATCAGTAAGCGCTTCTGTTAGTTCAACTTCTCTTTCACCACGAATATCATAAAAGATTACATAATCACCATCTCTGAATTTACCAATTGGCTTGTTTGTAGAGCTGTCAAACAGAGCAATTGGACGCATTGTTTCATCATCTTCACCTTGCAAATATAATCGGTGAATTGCTTTTGCCATTGGAAATTTATATTTCTCTTTTTGCATATTTAAATAACCTTCAAATAAACGATCCTAACATTCCCGACATACCCGTTCTCCCCGCCTTCCATCCCGATTCAATCGGGACGAAGCCCGCCTGCCAAGCCTTGGCGGGCAGGGGTGAATCGGGATTAGGAACAAATGGGATCTGTGCATTCCGTCCCACAGTTTTCATACTCCTTTGCGCCAATTCGCTGACATGAGTGTCTCATCGGGAAATAGCCTATAGATTACACACCCCGCCCTGAAGGGCACCCCTCTCCCCGAGAAAAATCGGGATTTCACTCCGCTCAACAAGAGGGGATTTTTTGTATTCCCCTCTAATAAGAGGGGAGACGGCTTTAGCCGAGGGGTGTGTTATTTTCATTCTTCTTTGTGCTAACTTGTTGGCATGAGTGTTTCATATGAAAATCCTTTCTAACCACAAAGGTTCATCCTTCGTCCCGATTGAATCGGGACTACGGAGAATGGACACAAAGACACAAAGACACAAAGAAAATAAATATACACTCTCGTTCCCAATCCCCAATTCAATTGGGGAGGCTTTAGGAACAAGATAAAAAGGTAGGAACGAGATAAAATTTATATATCTTGATATCTTTCTTTAAAAATGATATTCTGTTTTTCCAATTCTTCTAAAATAGGCTCATAGAAATCAGGCTTTACCGGTATATGAACCCCTGTTTCCTTGATTACACCATCAAGAATCAATTTCACTGCAATAGCAGCAGGCAGTCCAACAGTTCTGGACATAGAAGAATCTCCACCTGGAATTCCATAATCTATCATAGTAGATGTTATCTTCTGCTTTCTGTCAGGAAATTCTGCGATAAACTCATGGTGCAAAATTAATAGGTCTCTTTCCTCTGGTGCGTATTGCAGCTTTTCTAATAGAATTTTGCAAAATACATCCATTGCTGTTCCTGTGTCCATATCAATTTTTTCATTCCCAAGAAGCCCTATCCATTCCAAACGATATATTGGGTCTGAGGTTACATCCAAACTTAACTGAGCTGCTAAATCTTGTTTTAAATCCTTATACTTTGAATCTAATATTAAATTTCTCATAAATTCAGCATAAGTCGAATCTTTAAGGTTATAAACCTTCTCATCATCAAGAAGTCCAAGGTCTACAAACTTTTTCATTGCAACACACCATCCAGGATAGCGAAGAGTTCCACGAAACATTGTATCTGTATCCTGGATATTATACAGGTCTTTATATGGAAGGGAATTACGATTTGGATATGCTTCCAATTTACCAAAACCAGGAATATCAACAATCCAGTGTGTATTAAAAAGTTCCGGCCCAGGAATTTCAACAATTTCATTATCCATTAAATATTTTGCAGAATTTTTCCCTGCCATCACAACACCTCTTGGACTCCATGAAAATTTATATCCCCAGGGATTAGTATTAGCTTCTGGTGCTGGCAAACCGCCACAATATGATTTGAAACTTTTTATTTGTCCACCATTATTTTTCACACTATTAATCACTCGCATTGCGGACATATGGTCAATGCCAGGGTCAACGCCAGTTTCATTAAGTAAAAGAATTCCTGCTTCTTTTGCTTCATTATCTAATGATTTCATAGCATCGCTCACATAAGAAGTTGTGACCATATTTTTCTTATGTTTAATACAAAGTCTTGCAACCTTATGGTGATAAGTATAAGGCAACAAACTCACTGCAAGGTCATTCTCAGAAATGAGCTCACTTAATTTCTCCTCATCTTTTACATTTAGAGAAATTGCTTTGCCACGAGGGTGGGTACCCACCAATTTCTCAGCCTTACTTACAGTTCTACTTGCAACTGTGACCAAAAGGTCGGGCTGTTCAAGCAGATAATGCACATGTGGTCTGGAAACCAATCCGGCACCTAAAATAAGTACTTTTTTCATTTCTTTTTCCTTCTCTTTTGAAACTTGAAACTTGATACTTGATATTTCTCTTTCAGTTTTCCAGTTTCCAATTTCAAGTTTCAAAGATATTCTTTTAAATATTCAAAATCTTTTGTAAGCTCCCCTTTATAAACGATTAATGCTTTCTGAATTGGTAATGGAAGGGCATTTTTGTCCAGGCTACCTGAACGATGGGCATTTACAATTTGCGGGACAAAATTAATTAATTCATTACTAAAAAATATAGATGACTCTCGTGGAATTTCACAAGGTAAATTATCTCTTGCAAGAACCACAACGCCTTTGCCTTCTATTCCATCATAAACCCTATCGTTGATTGGGTCATATACAAAAGTGGGATTATCAGGCTCTGTTACCTTTGTTGTAAATTCAATTGAACCGTTAATATCACAGCTAATATCTCCAATCACCTTCAACTTTTGATTTTCATCCTTAAGATAAAGTGATTTCAAATTTTCTTTTGTAACGAATCTGGGACATTGTGGCGTCCAATAGATACAGTTTACAAGCATAGATAAGTGAGGAATGTATTTCTCAAATTGCGATTTGTAGTCTTGTGGATTTTCATAATAATTTTGTAGTTCAAATTCCTTATTCTCTTCTTTTGGCATAACAAGATGCTCTTCTTTGAAAATTACTTTATAGATATGATTGCGTGAAATACTTTTAATCTGATTTAAGTTCAAAAGTTGAGAAGGTGAAATTTCAATAATTGGCAGTTCATCAAGAATCTCCTGAGCACCATTAGAAACATTTCCATAACCTGTAATTCCGCATACGAGTGGAGTAAGAGTTTCAGGAATTCCATCATTTTGAATCTTCCATCCAATTTCTTTTAAAACATCTTTTGCTTCTTTCAAAGACTTATATTGATATGCTTTTTTTATCTCTTTGAAATGGTCTGATATATTTTCATATTTTAATCTCTGCCCAAATGCCCAAAGTGTGTCTATCATTCCTGCAATACCTGCATGCCTGCCAAAAAATATCAATCGTCTGTTGTTATCATTTACTATCTTTTCATAATCAATAAGATTGCAATCCAAATCCAACATCTTTTGTAGCATCGGCATATTATAAGATTGACCTTTTATTACATGTGAGAAAAAAACATAAGTCTTATTTGGGAGAAAGAATGATTCAGGAATTTCCTTGA
>JAGGUR010000154.1 GCA_021158425.1 Candidatus Cloacimonadota bacterium
ACATATCATTCTTAGTATAAAGAAAATTCTTGTAAGAAGTAAAAATTTTCTTTTTCTGAATATTTTACAAATAGTTCTCAAAGACCTTCCGAAAATGGAATCCGTAAATTGCTAATGTAATTGCCGTCGGAAAAAGTCGCGGTCGCCTGAATAAGCAACTAAAGAAGAGTTGCCAGTAGCGAGTTCGCCCTTTCCCTATTACACCTAAAAGTAATGTAGATTTGAAAAATGCTCCAATATGACTGAAATGGAAGTGATGCGTTTTATTCCTTAATGGCTTATATTCTCTTAAAAACTCCCTGGCTCGTTCGTAATAGTATTTAGGCGAATAAATAGTTTTAACTATTTTTTTATAGCCGTTGACAAGTACCTCAAGGTTCATTTTAGGGACAAAGTTAGTTGAAAAATCTGTATTATCACCTGAGATATTCTTTAATAATCTGCCTTCTCTTGTAAGTCGCTTGTAAAGTCTGGTCCCTCGGGGAGCCTGTAACAACCCAACCATAGCAGTAGTGATTCCACTTTTCTGAATAAACTTTATCTGTCTTTCAAAAATTGAAGGTAGGTCACTATCAAAGCCGACAATGAATCCGCCCTGAACCTGCATGCCAAATCTTTGGATTTTTTTAACTGAGGCTACTAAGTCACGATTTCTGTTTTGTACCTTACCGCATTCAGCCAGACTTTCCTCATCAGGAGTTTCAATACCGACAAATACTGATTCAAAGCCTGCCTGTGCCATCATTTGCATTAGTTCATCATCATCAGCGAGATTTATTGAGGTTTGCGTGCCAAAGTAAAATGGATATTTTCTTTTCTTCATCCAGCCAATCATAGCAGGTAAGATTTCTTTTTTCACTTTATATTTACTGCCAATAAAATTATCGTCAACAATAAATACTCCGTCTCTCCATCCGAGTGAATACAGAATCTCTAATTCTTCTATCATCTGCTCCTTTGTTTTTGTTCGTACTTTATGGCCAAAAAGCAGAGTAACATCACAGAATTCGCAATTAAATGGGCATCCACGAGAATATTGAATACACATATTAGCATATTTTTTCATATTAACAAGTTCCCAGAGAGGGATAGGAGTCTCTTTAATATCAGGAAATTCTTTAGAAGTATAAATATGTTTGGCACATCCATTCTTTAAATCTTCTAAAAAAGGTGGGAGAGTAATTTCAGCCTCATTAAGCACAAAATAGTCAACATCAGAAAAATCTTTATATTCAATAGTAAAAAGAGGTCCACCAGCCACAACTTTAACTCCAAATTCTTTACATCTATTAAGCACTTTTTTTGCAGATTCCCTTTGAACAGACATTGCACTTATAAATACATAGTCGGCCCATTTAATATCTTTATCGTTTAACTTTTCTATATTCATATCCACAAGTTTTTTCTCCCATTGTTTGGGAAGCATTGCAGCAACAGTTATCAAGCCGAGAGGTGGGAGACTTGCCTTTTTAGAAATAAACTTTAACGCCCACTTAAGACTCCAGAATGTATCTGGATATTTGGGATAAATCAGAAGAATCTTCATTTTGCTATAATTCTGAATAGTTTGTGTTTTCATGTAGTAAATCCTCTCTCAAAAGCTTTTTTATTTATCTCCATTATTTTTGGAGAAAGTTTTTTTACATTCATCCAATCAGTTATTACTTTATTCCAAATTTCTCTGTCAATACCTAAATACTGGGCTAATATACCCAATAAGATAATATTTACCACTTTATCGCTTCCCAGTTCCTTTGCTATTTTTATCGCATTTATAGAAATAGTCTCAATACCATTCTCTTTTGCAAGTTCTTCCGGATTTTCTGGATATTTTGCGTTGCCTATAGTTACAGTAAGTGGTATAATTTTTTGGGTATTTCTAATCAGTTTTCCATCTGGTGCAAGATATTCAAGATGACGAAGACCTTCCATACTTTCAAAGGAGAGGATAAAATCTGCTTCTCCTTTTTTAATGAGTGGGGAATAAACTTTTTTACCTGCTCGGACATGGCTTTCTACACTACCACCTCGCTGTGACATACCATGAACCTCGCTTTTCTTTACATCGTATCCAGCTTTTATTAGCACCTCAGAAAGTATCTCACTTGCAAGTAAGATTCCCTGTCCACCTACTCCACAGATCAACACATTAATTTTATCTTTTTTCATTTTTAAGTACCTCGCCACAGAGACACAAAGGCACAAAGAAAAAAAATATAAACTCTCATTCCCATCCGTCTTGGCTCGGCCAAGCCGAGACAGAAGCCCTCACCAATTGAATTGGGGATTGGGAATGCTTAATTTTCATACTCCTTTGTGTCCCATTTTTTTCCGGACATAAATATTTCATCTAAAAATCCTTTTTTGCCACAGACCTGCCCGCCGCTTTGCTTTGGCAGGCGGGGACACAGAGATCACAGAAAATTCTATAAATTTAATAATTTAGAGTTATAGTTTATTATTAGTGCCTTTGTGTCTTAGTGGCTATTGCTATCTCTCTACTTCTATTATTGCATTAAATGGGCAAACCTGAGCGCAAACAGTACATCCCAAACAGAAAATGGGGTCAATTATTGCCTTGTTCTCTTCATCTTTGTAAATTGCTGGGCACCCGATTTTCAGGCAAATTCCACAAGCTTTACATTTTTCTGAATCTACTTCAAACAATTTCCATTTCTTATCTTTCGGTTCTATAAAAATACAAGGTCCTTGCGTGATAACTACTGAGGGCTCACTTTTTGCAAGTTCTTCTTTGAAGACCTTCATCAATTCTTTTGTATCAAATGCGCTAACAGGACGGATATTCTCTTTTTTAACTCCACAGGCTTCAACTAATTTGACTAAATCCAGTTTGTGAGTCCTCTCGCCCATTAAAGTTTTCCCGGTGCCAGGATGGTCCTGATGCCCGGTCATCGCTGTAATACTGTTGTCCATAATGCAGATGGTTGAAACGCCTTTATTATAGATAACATTTATAAGTTCAGTAATTCCAGAATGAATGAATGTGGAATCTCCAATAACAGCTACCACCTTTCCTGTTGGGTCGCCTTCCATTGCTCTTTCAATGCCATACGCATTCCCAATGCTTGCTCCCATACACACGCAAGTATGCAGAGCAGAAAGAGG
>JAGGUR010000007.1 GCA_021158425.1 Candidatus Cloacimonadota bacterium
CGAGGAGAAACCCATCTAAGAAGATTTACCATATCTCCTGCCTTATCATTAGTTCCTGATGCTCTTGCTCCGCCAAAAGGCTGTTGCCCAACTACAGCTGCGGTGGGTTTATCATTAATATAAAAATTTCCAGCAGCATTTCTTAGAATTTCTTTGGCTAATATTATTGCATCTCTGTCATTCGCAAATATTGAGCCGGTTAAAGCATAAGGAGAAGTCTCATCACACAAGTGCAAAGTTTCCTCATACTTATTATCTTGATATACATAAATTGTAATCACAGGTCCGAATATCTCTTCCTTCATCGTCTTAAATTTTGGATTTGTTGTTAAAATGACTGTCGGCTTAATGTAATATCCTTTTGAATCGTCATATTCTCCACCACAGATAATCTCCGCATCACTTGATTTCCTGGCGAATTCAATATAGGACACGATTTTATCAAAAGCATTTTTATCAATAACAGCGTTAATAAAATTTGTAAAGTCTTCAACATCTCCCATTTTCAGTTCTTTTGTGGTTGCTATTAGCTTATCTTTTAATTTTGTCCAGATGCTTTCTGGAATGTATGAGCGAGAGGCCGCAGAACATTTTTGTCCTTGATATTCAAAAGCACCACGAATAATCGCTGTATTAAGTGCATCAACATCAGCAGAAGGATGAACAAATATAAAATCTTTTCCGCCTGTTTCACCAATTATCCTGGGATAAGTCTTGTAATTTTGAATATTTTTCCCAACGATTTTCCACATAGTCTGCAGCGTATTGGTACTCCCGGTAAAATGAATTCCGGCAAGATGAGAATTTGAAAGAACAGGATTGCCAACTTGAGAACCAGGACCTGGAATGAAGTTAATTACTCCGTCTGGGACTCCTGCTTCTATGAAAAGCCTCATTAGATAGTATGCACTGTAGACTGCTGATGATGCGGGTTTCCACAGAACAACATTTCCCATTATCGCTGGAGCGGTTGGAAGATTTCCTGCGATTGAAGTAAAGTTAAAAGGAGTAACAGCAAAGACAAATCCTTCTAAAGCACGATGTTCTGTCATATTCCAGATTCCTTTTGATGAATTAGGTTGTCGTTCATAAATTTTCATAGCATAATAAGTATTGAAACGGAAGAAGTCTATCAATTCGCAAGCTGAATCAATTTCTGCTTGAAATACATTTTTACTTTGTGCAAGCATTGTCGCAGCATTGAGGAGGGGACGATATTTGGTAGAAAGCAACTCAGCAACTCTGCGGAAAATTGCAACTCTTTCCTCCCATGGCATATTTGCCCATTTCTTTCTTGCCTCAAGTGCAGCATCAATAGCCATATTTACTTCATTTTCACCAGCCTTATGATATCTGCCAAGTAGGTGCTTATGGTCGTGTGGAATCCTACACTCACCCATATCACCAGTCTTAATCTCTCTTCCTCCAATAATTAAAGGAATTTCAATAACCCCAGACTTTAACTCAGCAAGTTTATCTTTTATCAATTTTCTTTCATTTGAACCTGCTGAATATGAAAGAATAGGTTCGTTTGTAGGAAATGGTACTACTAATTTTGAATTAATCATTTCTTGTCCTCCTTAATTATTTTTTCTCAGAACCTTTTATAAATTTATTAAGTTCAAATATAATTTTATCCATTTCTTCATCAGAAAAGCCTTTTTCATCCATCTGGTCATGGAGCGTACCCCAAACAGGTTCGCCACACATAATACAGACAATTCCTTTTTCTGAAAGAAAATCTTGTGCCCTGGGAAACTTTTCTAAAATGTCCTCAATCCACATATCTTTTGTAATATGTAATTTCACGAAGCAACCTTCTCTATACTATTGAAAATATTGATATTTTTAAAAAGAAATTATTTATTCTGTATAAATTAGATGTCAAGCAGTTTCTAAAAATAGCATTGATACCCCCAAAAATTTTAAAAATTTTTGACTACTTTCCTTCCTGCGAGATGATAAATCATCTCGCTTATTCAAAGGAATCCCGATAAATCGGGATAAAAAACAGCCAACAATCCAGAAGCTATAAATTTCCACTTACTTCCCACTGTATTCTGTTTACTATTAGTCAGTTACAGAAACGCTATCCAAAATTTTGGGGGTATGACTGGTTTCTAAAAATAGATAATAAAACTTAAAATTCTTATAAAAATGTGTCCCTCAAAAAATTGGTGAATTATTTTTCTTGACAGGCAATATTACACTACATTTTATTTTCATATTTATAGCCGAGTGATATATTCTAAACTGTAGCATGATATATCACCGATAGGGTCTATCTGGAAACGGATATGCCTCCCGTGTTTGGAAAGGCCAGAAAGACAATTTACTTTCTTGCCTTCTAAAATAATAAATTTTTTAGGAGGTTCTATTAAATCATTCCTTATCACTTTAAAACTTTTATTCCTGAATAAGAAAATTTTAAATAATTTTGATATTCCATCTTAATTTAAGCAGCTAAAGTTACAAAATATCTTATGAGTTATTTCACCAAATATTCCTCACAAGATTTATTATACATAGCCATTTTTAGTGCTTTAGGATTAGCAGTTAAGCCTATTGTCGCCCCTCTTATTCATTTAATTTCTACACCATTAATGTTTCCAGGAGGTTCCCTTGCCGGTGGATTATATATGATGTGGATTACTCTTGCAGTAGTAATTGTTCAAAAACCAGGAGTTGGATTTCTGGTGGGTTTAGTTCAAGCCGTTGTAATCCTCTCTCTGGGACTTTTTGCAAGTCATGGTGCGATTTCTTTAATTAGCTATACTATGCCAGGATTAGTTGCAGATATAACAGCCCTTTTGCTAAAAAGAAAAGATACTATTTATGCCCATATTTTAATCTGTGCATTCGCAAATATTACAGGAATAATAATTATATCAACATTGTTTTTGCGGTTGCCTTTTATTCCAATTGTTATTTCAATATTTATTGGTTCTTTTTCTGGAATAATTGGTGGGCTTTTATCCTATTCATTGTTTATCAAATTAAAAAAATATAGAATTATTGGAAATGAACCGAGAATCGCTAATGGACGAGAATAAACGATAATGAGTTGAAAGACCAAATCTAAAATAATACTGGATTACGAATAAAATCTTATGTCAATTCTTGAAATTCAAAATCTATCCTTTCGCTATTCAAATAATCAATCATGGATTGTCAGAAATTTCTCATTTGCAGCTGATGCAGGCGATATTGTCGCGGTTATAGGTGAAAGCGGAAGCGGTAAAACAACCTTTCTTTATTTACTTTGTGGTGTAATTCCTAAAGTTATTAAAGGGCATTTTAGCGGTAAAATTAAAGTTATGAATGAAAATATTGAGAATCTTTCTCTACCACAAATTGCACCAAAACTCAGTTTAATGATGCAGGAAACAGAACTTCAATTATCATTTCCGTCCGTTGAACAAGAATTAGCATTTGCGCCAGAAAATTTGAAACTTGCTCCATCAGAGATTGAAAATCGGGTTGATGATGCTCTAACTCTATTACAAATTAAATCTTTGCGTTATGAAGAAACAGCTACACTTTCTTTCGGCCAGAAAAAACTGGTTGCGTTTGCCTCGGTTCTAACCTTATCTCCGCAAATCTTTTTATTAGATGAGCCAACTTCAGGCCTTTCAACTCATTATATTCAACAAATTGCAAATGTAATTCAAACATCATCTCAAGCTGGTAAAACGATATTTATTGCCAATCCTACAACTAATTTATTAGAAATTTCAAATAAAACTATTGATTTGAATAAACTCTAAAAAATGAAACTACTTTACAAAATAGAAGGACTTTCATTTTCATATTCCTCTGATAAAGAAATTTTTCAAAACACCTTTCTTAAATTAGACTTTGAAACGATTACTTTGTTAAGTGGGAAAAATGGGAGTGGAAAGACTACTCTTTGCCGTCTTTTATCTGGTCTGGAAAAAAAATTCCAGGGTTGCATTTTACTGGAAAATAAAAATTTGTCTAAAATACCAGTAAATATAATTGCCAACAAAGTAGTTTATCTAAAACAAGAAAGTTTAGCTAATGTTGTTGCTGCCAATCCTGATGAAGATTTAGCCATCTGGCAGCACAAATTTCGCTTAAATAATAATACTTTTGAAAAAAGAAGAGCAAATGCTCTTGAATATTTTAATATTTATAACTTTAAAGATAAACCGATTTGGGAGCTAAGCAGTGGACAGATAAAACGCATCGGATTATCGGCTTTGCTTTTGAATGACGAAAAATATTGGATTCTGGATGAACCTTTTGGTAGTTTAGATGATAAGTCTGTTGAATTACTTCTACATATTTTAGATACAAGAAAAAAAAGAATGAAAGGTTGCCTTCTTATTACTCATCAATTTCAAGAATGTAAGTCAATCACAGACCGTTGTCTTCAAATAGAAAACAAAAATATAATTGAAAAATGAAACATACATGTCCCGAAAACAAATCGGGACACAAAGGAGAATGAAAATTATATGCAGAGACTGAAACATCAAATAATAAGAGAAGAATCCGCCGGCTGGCGGACTCTGTGTTCTCTGTGTCTCTGCGGTGAGATATTTTCAGATGAAAATTAATCTTCGCACATTACTAATTATTGTAATATTGATAACATCTCTATCTGTTATCTATCAAAAAATATTTGTGCAAATCGTTTTAATTCTTCTTTCCATTCTATTACTGTTTTTAATACATCCTAACAAGAAAAAATCTGCCAGGTTATTGCATAGATTAAAAAATCTTGGAAAGATTATTTTTACTTTGATGCTCTTTCAAATTCTTTTCCGAAGAGGCGGTGATGTTCTCTGGCAATGGGGTATTATAAAAATCACCTCAGTTGGAATAAATTATGGTGTCACTTCCTCTCTGCGTTTTTTTCTCATAATTTTAATTGCTGGTCTTTTGTTTGACATTCCACATTATGATTATTTATTAGCATTACGAAGTTGGAAGATTCCTTATGAAATTTCCTTCCTGGTTGCCTCGGTAATTAATTTCATTCCAACTTTTAACAATCAGTTTCGTATCATCATAGAAGAACTCTCATTAAGGGGCATTGACCTAAAAAGAATACCAATTTTGAAAAGACCACGAGCATATATTTCACTAATATTTCCTGTAGTTGCGCGAACAATCGCCAATGCACGTTTTCGTGCAATCTCATTAGAATTACGAGGATTTCGGTTATATCGCCATAGAACCTATTTATATGAGAACAAGTTGAAATGGCTTGACTATGTTATACAAAGTGGTGTTTTGTTTGGATTTCTTATGATTATTTACTTTTATCATGTTTAAAATTGCCACAGACCTGCTCACCGCACCCCAATGAAATCGGGGGCAGGCAGGGACTTTGAAGGTGATGGAAATTTTAGTAACACGGGACTCTGTCCCGTCTGTATTAAAAAACAGGATTATAAATCCTGATAGATCACCGTCTGGTTGTTAAAACAAGAATTATTAGAATAGTTTATAAAACGATTGAATTTGTCAGGAGTAGCAATGAAAGTTTTTAGTGTAGTAGGTTACACAAAATCTGGGAAGACTTCAACAATAGTTGAATTAGTAAAGGAGCTAAAATTGCGTGGATATAAGATTGCGACAATAAAAGATATACATTATAAAAAATTCACAATGGAGACTGAAAATTCAGATTCATATTTACACTGGAATGCAAGCAATGATGTTGTATTTGCACGTGGTTTGAATGAAACCTATCAAATCTGGCATCGCCAGCTTGCATTGGAAGAAATGCTTAAACATTTAAATGCTGATTATGTTATTGTTGAAGGAATGAAAACTTTCCCTTTACCGAAAATTGTGTGTGCAAAATATAAGAAAGAACTTGATGAATTAGTTGATGGAACAGTATTTGCAATTTCCGGAATTTATGCTAATGATAATAAGGCTTATAAAAAATTCAAGGTATTCCATTCAAAAAAACAGGCAAAAGATTTGGCTGATATTGTTGAAGAAAAAGTTTTTGATGCTCTTCCTTATCCAGAGGAAGAATGTTGCAAAGCTTGTGGATTCACATGCAAAGAGATGGTTGAAAAAATTCTAACAGGAGAAAAAACTCGTGCAGATTGCGTTCTCGACCGAAGTACGCAATTAACTATAAAAATTGATGGCAAAGAAATTAAAATTGTTCCTTTTGTTCAAAACACATTCAAAGATGTTATTCTTGGATTTGTTAAACATTTAAAGGGTTATAAAAAAGGAAAGATAGAGATTGAGATTAATGAGTAGATACAAAAAACCCGAGTCGGGTTCGTAGAACTCGACTCG
>JAGGUR010000065.1 GCA_021158425.1 Candidatus Cloacimonadota bacterium
ATTACGGCTCTGGATACAATAAGAAAAAAAGGAAATGAGTTTATATTCCTGGATACTTATGTGTTTGTAAAAAATATCAAAGGGAATGAATTGGTTAATCCAGCTTTCCCAGATTTGGAAGGACAAAATCTATCTAATTTGCAGGATTCTAATGGAAAATATTTTATTCGTGAAGAACTTGAAACACTAAAAACTAAAGATGATTGCTGGATGGATTATATGTGGCCCAAACCAGGTGAAACAACACCCTCACAGAAATGGGTCTATGTAAAAAAGATAATTATCGGACAAGATACGCTTGTTGTTGGTGCCGGCTATTTTCCTGAATAATAAGGAGCATAAATGAAAAAAATATTAGTAATTGATGACCAAATAGAGAGTCTTGTCGCAATAAAGGATGTATTGACTTCGCAAATTTCAGAATGCGAAGTATTTACTGCTCAATCAGGACCAGAAGGTATCAAAATAGCAAAGAAGGAATTACCAGACACTATTCTGCTTGATATTAAAATGCCCGAGATGGATGGATTTGAAGTTTGCAAACGACTTAAAACCGATGAAATCACAAAAAACATTCCAATTATCATAGAAACAGGAATATATACTGATTCAGAAACTCATATAAAAGCGTTAAACCTTGGTGCTGATGCTTTTCTAACAAAACCTTTAGATGCAAGTAAACTTATTGCTCAGGTAAATGTAATGATTAGAATTAAAAAGAGCAATAGAGAACTTCAAAAACAGAGAAATTATTTTGAGGCATTATTTAATAGTGCTCCTGCTGCAATCGTCTCATTAGATATGAATCAGAATATATTAGATATTAATCCTCAATTTGAATCCATTTTTGGATATTCTCTAAATGAAATAAAGGGGAAAAATATTGATAAATATATCGTCCCAAAAGATAAATTGTCAGAAGCTATAAAGATTACAGAAAAAGTTCTTCAGGGAGAAACTTCAAAAACAGAGTCAATAAGAAAAAGAAAAGATGGCTCATTAGTTCCTGTTACAATTGGTTTAGCTCCAATCCTTGTTGAAGGTAAGCAGGTTGGATTGTATGGTATCTATAGGGATATTACAGAAAGAAAGCGCGGGGAACAAATCCAATCAGTGTTATATAACATAGCCAATGCTGTCCATACTACAAAGGAGATTGATGAATTATTGTCATTAATAAGGGACTATCTAAGCACAATTATTGATACAACAAATTTCTATGTAGCTTTATACGACAAAAAGACTAATACTATTTCCCTTCCCTATGATGTTGACGAAAAAGATAAATTCACTTCATTCCCAGTTGGTAAAACTTTCACCTCTTATGTTATAAGAACTGAGAAGCCTCTTCTGGCTACTGGAGAAGTACAAAATAACTTGGTCAAATCCGGAGAAGTAGAATTAATTGGAACACCTGCAAAGGTATGGCTCGGGGTCCCTTTAAAATTAAGAGATGAAGTTATTGGAGTTGTTGCTGTCCAGAGTTATACGGATGCTTCACTTTATACAGAAAAAGATGTAAAAATCTTAGAATTTGTTTCTGCCCAAATTGCAACTGCTATAGAGCGAAAAAAAGCTGAGAAAACATTACAGATTGAAAAAGCATACTTTGAGCAACTTTTTGAAAGCTCACCTGAAGCAATCGTCCTCGTAGATAACAATAGTAAATTGCTTAAAGTAAACAAAGGATTTACAAAAATGTTTGGCTACACCCAAGATGAAGTTGCCAGAAAATCAATTGACGACTTAATAGCACCCGGAAATATGCATAATGAGGCGGGTCGTTTAACAAAAGATGTTGCAAAAGGAAAGGATATTGCTATTGAAACTATGAGAAAATGTAAAAATGGAAATCTAATCAATGTCTCTATACTTGGAACCCCTATTAATATTGAAGGGGGTCAAATTGCAGTATATGGAATTTATCGTAACATTACCGAGCGCAAACGAGCAGAAGAAGAAAGAGAAAAACTAATAAAAAAATTAACGGAAGCCAAAATGATTATTGAAGAAAAAAACGAAAATATAATGAGTAGCATTCGTTATGCCCAAAAAATTCAACAAGCAATCTTACCAGTAGATAATAAAATAAGAAATATTTTGCCTAAGCATTTTATCATTTTTAAACCCCGAGACATTGTATCAGGTGATTTCTATTGGTTCAGTAAATTTGATGACAGAATTTTCGTTGCAGCGGTTGATTGCACAGGACATGGTGTGCCCGGAGCTTTTATGTCTATGATAGGTAATTCACTTTTAAATAAGATTGTTAATGAAAACAAAATATTTAATCCAGCTAAAATCCTTGAGCAATTACATAATGGAGTTCGCTTATCATTAAAGCAAGAAATGGGTGAAACAGATACCTTTGATGGAATGGATGTATGTCTTTGTATGATTGAAAAAAATAGAAATAAAATAACATTTGCTGGTGCTAAACGTCCTTTATATTATATTAGAAATTCTGAACTTATTGAATTTAAAGGTGATAGAAAACCTATTGGTGGAAGACAAAGGGAAGGAAAAAGAATATTTAAAAATAAAGAATTTACTATATTAAAAGGAAGTATGCTCTACCTTACAACAGATGGATTTGCAGACCAATCCAATCCTAATGGTGATAAGTTCGGTTCAAAACGGTTGAAAAAATTATTACTAAATATCCATAAATATAGCCTGCATAAGCAAGAAAAGGCATTAATAAAGGATTTGGACAGTTTTCAAGATGGTGAGCCACAAAGAGATGATATATTAGTAATGGGAATTAGGTTATAAAATCTTTACAAGATTATTAAACCTTGTCAATTTGTGTATTAATTTTGATTATATAAAAGAAAGGATTTATTAATGATTAAGTTAAATCTGTTTGAATATTACAAACAAATGAATGAGAATAAAATCGTTTTTGCATATAAAGGAACTATTTCCCAAGATGTTTTAGTGGAATTAGCAGAATTAATTAAGGATAAATTATTTTCCGGCTCAAAACAACGGAACAAGATAAAAAAGGTTTTTGCAATTTTTATAGAACTTGCTCAAAACATTTTGCACCACTCTGCAGAAAAAGTATCTATAAAAGGAACTGATAAAAAAATTGGGACTGGAATAATTGTCGTATGTGAAACAAGTGACTATTATACAATTACATCTGGAAATTTAGCAGAAAGAGAAAATTTATTAGATGTTATAAAAAGATGTGATTTTATTAACTCCCTTAATGCAGTAAAATTAAAAGAATATTATAA
>JAGGUR010000123.1 GCA_021158425.1 Candidatus Cloacimonadota bacterium
CTGTTACTTTAATTCAGGCCGGTCCCTGCACAGTAGTTCAACAAAAAACTCCAAAGAGAGACGGCTATACGGCTCTTCAACTTGGTTTTTTTGAAGTTGACGAAAATAAGGTTACCAAACCTTTAGCTGGTCATTTTAAGAGTAATAAGTTAAAGTATTATAAATTTCTAAAAGAGTTTAGAGTTGATAATAAATTGTTGAAAAAGTATCCATTAGGTTCTGTGTTGAATCCAGGAATTTTCAAATCTAATGAGATTGTTAATGTTTCTGGTACTTCTAAAGGACGCGGATTTGCTGGCGTAGTTAAAAGACACAATTTTCATGGCAAGAATATGACTCACGGGACTCACGAGTCATTTAGAGGTGGAGGTTCTATCGGACAGTGTGCGACTCCCTCAAGGGTTGTGCGTGGCAAGAAAATGCCAGGTCATATGGGAAACGAAAGTGTTACTGTTAGAAATCTAAATATATTTAAGGTTGATGAAAAAAGAAATTTGATTATGCTCACAGGTGCGGTCCCCGGTCATAGAAATAGTCTTGTCATTATTAAGAAAATAAAATAGATAAAGGTTTTTGTTATGGAAGTAATAAAATATACAAATAATGGAGAAAAGATTGGGAAGGTTTCATTGCCCGCAAATCTTTTTGATGTTGAGATAAATACCAATGTTCTTTATGAGGTTATTAAGCTTTATTTGAAAAATCAAAGGCAAGGCACAAAATCAGTTAAAGGACGCTCGGATATAAAAGGTTCTACACGCAAACTGTTTAGACAGAAAGGAACTGGAAGGGCTCGTGCAGGTTCTATTAAAAGTCCAATAAGAGTTGGGGGTGGTGTTGCGTTTGGTCCTCATCCTAAAAATTGGTATTCAAAAATTCCAAAGAAAAAGAAAAGAATTGCTCTTAAATCTGCATTAAGTTCAAAAAAGGAACATGTCGCAATTATTGAAGATTTTGAGTTTGAAAAGCCAAGCACAAAGACGGCTAATCAGATATTAAAAAATATGAAAATTCAATATGATAGATGCTTAATTGTTGTGCCGAATAATTCCCTTAATGTTATCAAATCGTTTCATAATCTGAAAAATGTAGATACTATACGGGCTCAGGACCTTTATTCCTATAAAGTAATGCGGTCAAGTAACTTAATTATAACTGAAAAAGCACTACAAAAGTTGGAGGATACTTTTACCCGTTCTCCGTAATCCCGACAATCTCCGATTCCTGAGCTCGTCAGGAACGGGCTTAATCGGGGAGGGACGAAGGGTGAACCCGTTCTCAGAAAGGTGAAAATGAGTAAGAATTCAAGAGAAATAATAATTCAACCCCTCATAACTGAAAAAGGGACTCATATTACTGAAGATGCAAATGGATACCTTTTTAAAGTTCGTAGAGATTCTAACAAGATTGAGATCAAACATGCTGTTGAAGAGATTTTTGATGTAAAAGTAAAGAAAGTAAACACAATTTATTGCAAAGGAAAACCGAAGAGTTTAGGAAGATATGTGGGCAGAAGACCTAATTGGAAAAAAGCAATAGTTTATTTAGAATCCGGTGAAAGTATTAAGGAATTTCAAGTAATGAAATGATGTTAATTTTCAATAAGTTTGACAGAAAAAATATAAATTGGGTTCTTTACCCTAATATTTATTGTGGAGAAGATTTAGATGGCAATAAAAAAATATAAACCTATAACTCCGTCAAGAAGGTTTTATACGGGTTATAAATTTGATGAGATTACAAAGAAAGAACCTGAAAAATCTCTTCTAAAACCTGTGAAAAGGACCGGTGGTAGGAATAATCAGGGACGAATGACTATTCGTCATCGTGGCGGAGGCCATAAAAAATTTTATAGGATTATTGATTTTAAAAGGTATGATAAAAAGAATATCTCAGCACGAGTTCACTCAATTGAGTATGACCCGAATCGTTCTGCAAGAATCGCTTTGCTTTATTATGTTGATGGAGAGAAAAGATATATAATTGCACCAGATAAATTGCAGGTTAATGATGTAGTTATGGTTGGAGAAGATGTTGAAATTAGATATGGGAATGCTATGCCTTTAAAGAAGATTCCAATTGGGACAATGATTCATAATATTGAATTCAAACCTAATAGAGGTGCGCAGATAGCGAGAAGTGCTGGCGTAAGCGGCGAAATCATTGCAAAAGAAGATAAATATGTTCATATTAAGATGCCATCTGGTGCGGTGCAGCTAATAAGAGGAGAATGTTATGCATCAATTGGACAGGTGAGCAACATTGAGCATAGTAGTATTTCTCTTGGTAAGGCTGGTAGAAAGCGTTGGTTAGGAAGACGACCGAAAACAAGAGGGGTTGCTATGAACCCTGTTGACCATCCAATGGGGGGTGGAGAAGGAAAAAGTTCTGGTGGTAGGCATCCAGTCTCTCCCTGGGGTTTGCCTGCAAAAGGATTTAAAACAAGAAAAAAGAAAAAGTATTCTGATAAATATATGATTAAAAGTCGGAAGTAGATATCAGGCTTTGATTATGTTCGTTATAATAAGAAATTTTTGGAGGATTCAATAGATGGCTAGGTCAGTTAAAAAGGGACCATTTGTAGATGAGCATTTGATGAAAAAAGTGGAAAAATTAAATAAAGAAGAGCGTAAGCAAGTTATCAAAACTTGGTCAAGACGCTCTACAATAATTCCTGAATTTGTTGGTCATACTTTTGCTGTGCATAATGGGAAGAAATTTGTTCCTGTTTTTGTATCTGAAAGTATGGTTGGGCATAAATTAGGAGAATTCTCTCCAACAAGAACATTTAGAGGTCATAAGGCTAAAAGAGAAAAACTCGCAGCGCGTAGGTAAGAAATGGAAGCAATTGCTAAAGTAAAAAATCAGAGAGGTTCTGCAAAAAAGATTCGTTTGATAGCGGATTTAATTAGGAATAAAAATATCAGCGAAGCAAAAAATATACTAACTTTTTCTAAAAGAAAAGGTGCAAGAATAATTACTAAACTTTTAGATGCTGCAATTGCAAATGCAGTTAGTAAAAAGGGCAAGGTTGAAACTGATAAATTAGTAATAAATAAAATTTTCGTAGATGATGGTATCACAATGAAGAGATATCGTCATCGTGCTCGTGGAAGGGCTGATATGATTAGAAAAAGAACATGTCATATTGCGATATCTGTTTCAGATGAATTGCAAGCACCAAAAGAAGAGGAGGAAGATATTGGGTCAAAAAACTAATCCAGTTGGTTTTCGTATAGGATATAATAAAAATTGGGAATCTATATGGTTTGCAAATACCAGAAAAGATTATGTATCCCTTTTTTATGAGGATTTAAAAATTAAAAATTATTTAAATAAACGTTTGTCAGATGCTATGGTTGCTAAGATTGAAATCTTGCGAAAAAGTGATAAAATAACTATCATAATTAATACCGCAAGACCTGGAATTGTTATAGGAAGAAAAGGTGTTGAAATTGAAAAGATTAAATATGAATTGTTTACACTTCTTAATATGTCCAGTCAAGATGATTATTCAAAATTAGCTATTGATGTTAAGGAAATTAAAAGACCTGAGCTTAATGCCAGGCTAATTGGTATGGATATTGCAAGACAAATTGAGAATAGAATTTCATATCGTAGAGCAATGAAAAGAGCAATTCAAAGAGCAATGGGTTCAGGAGCAGTTGGTATCAAAATTAAATGCAGTGGCCGTCTTTATGGTGCTGAGATTGCCCGTAAAGAAGAATATCACGCAGGTAGAAATCCTCTTCATACCCTAAGGTCAGATATTGATTATGCCGTAAGTGAAGCCATGACAAAATATGGTGTAATTGGTATCAAAGTGTGGGTATGTAAAGGTGAATTGATGAATAAATAAGAAGTTTTATAGATAGGTGCTAAGAAATGTTAATGCCAAAGAAAGTAAAATACAGAAAACAACAAAGAGGTAAAAGACGCGGTAAAGCATATTCTGGTTCTGCCCTTGAGTTTGGAGAATACGGTCTTATGAGCTTGGAAAATGCGTGGATAACCGCCCGTCAAATTGAAGCTGCTCGCGTTGCTGTAACTCATTTTATAAAACGAACCGGAAAAGTCTGGATAAGAATCTTTCCCGATAAACCCTGTACAGTAAAACCAGCTGAAACCAGAATGGGTAAAGGGAAAGGTGCTCCAGAATATTGGGTTGCTGTTGTAAAACGCGGTAGAATTATTTTTGAAATTGAAGGTGTTAATCATAATATTGCTAAACGAGCTTTGATATTAGGTGGTCATAAACTACCTGTGAAGACTAAGTTTATTTCACGCGAAGAAATAAGAGGTTAAGTCGTATGAAACCAAATGAATTGAGAGAGATGAACTTATCTGAATTAAAGCTAAAGGAAAATGATCTTCTTGAGGAAGTTTTTAATCTTCGCTTTCAAAAATCAACGAATCGTTTAGAAAATCCTATGAAAATTAGAGAAGCTAAAAAAGATATCGCTCGAGTTAAGACTATCATAAAAGAGAAAGAATTAACTGCAAAGAAAAAGTAGGATGATTATGAAAAAAGCTGAATCTAAAAAGAAAAAGCCGTCCAGAATAGGCATTGTTGTAAGTGATAAAATGGATAAGACAATTGTTGTTAGAGTCGAGCGACAATTTAAACATCCCCTTTATGGCAAATATATGAGACGACATAAAAAATTTAAAGTTCATGATAAAGATAATCAGGCAAAAATTGGAGATAAAGTAAGAATTGAGGAATATAGGCCTGTCAGTAAAACTAAGCGATGGCGATTTGTAGAAATAATTGAGAAAGGGAAGTAGATAAACAGGGAGTTCGTATGATTCAACAAGAAACTGTTCTTAAAGTTGCAGATAATTCAGGAGCAAAAGTAGCAAAGTGTATAAAAGTTTTGGGTGGCACCAAACGAAGATATGCAAGTCTTGGCGATATAATTGTTATGTCTGTTAAATCTGCAGTTCCACATACCGATATTAAGAAAGGGACTATACATAGAGGAGTTGTTGTTCGGACCAAACAAGCTGTTAGAAGAAAAGACGGGACTTATATTCGGTTTGGTGATAATGCGGTTGTATTAATAGATGATTTGATGGAACCAAAAGGAACTCGTATTTTCGGACCTATTGCAAGAGAGCTCCGTGAAAGACATTTTATGAAAATACTTTCACTTGCCCCTGAAGTCGTATAGTCCGAAGGATCTGTCCCCGCGGACGCGGGAATGGCATGAGAGATTTATATGAGAATTAAAAAAAATGATAAAGTAAGAGTTATCACTGGTGAATACAAAGGTGTTGAAGGATTGGTTTTGAAAGCATTTCCTAAAATTAATAAGGTTATTATTGAAAAAGTAAATTTTATTAAGAAACATCAGAGACCAACACAGCAAAATCAATCTGGGGGAATAATTGAAATGGAGGCTCCTATACATATTTCTAATGTTCAATTGATTTGTCCCAAATGTGGTCAACCAACCAAAGCAAGAATGAAAATTTTAGAAGATAAAAGTAGAGTTAGATATTGTGCTAAATGCGGTGATATGATTTAACGAGGTGTAATGAGCAGATTAAAAGAAAAGTATAAAACTCAGGTTATAAAAGAGTTGATGAAGAGATTTGATTATAAAAATGTAATGCAAGTGCCAAGGATTGAGAAGGTTGCAGTTAATATTGGTGTTGGTGAAGCAACTCAGAATAGGGCTTCGTTGGATAATGCAAGGAAAGAATTGGAAACTATTACAGGTCAACATGCTATTATTACTAAGGCAAAGAAGTCCATTTCAAATTTCAAATTGAGGACAGGAAATCCCGTTGGAACAAAAACTACGCTTCGGGGCGAAAAAATGTATGAATTCGTAGATAGACTTTTTAGTATAGTGATGCCAAGAATTAGAGATTTTAATGGAGTTTCCAGAAATGGATTTGATGGAAGAGGAAACTATACATTGGGTATTAAAGAACAGATAGTCTTTCCAGAAATTATCTTTGATAAAATTGATAAAATAAGAGGACTTAATATTACTTTCGTTACTACAGCAAAAACTGATGAAGAGGGACTTGAATTACTAAGTGCTCTTGGGATGCCCTTTGAGCGAAAATAAAAAATAAGGAATTATATGGCTAAAAAATCTTTAATAGTAAAAGCTAAAAGAAAACCAAAATTTAAAGTAAGAAAATACAATAGATGTGAATTATGTGGCAGAGCCAGAGGATATATTAGAGATTTTGGTATTTGTAGATTATGTTTTAGAAAGCTCGCATCACAAGGGAAAATTCCCGGCGTGAAAAAAGCAAGCTGGTAACTGGAGGAATAATGCCAACCACAGACCCTATTGCTGATATGCTTACTATTATTAGAAATGGAATTCATGCAAAGAAGAAAACCGTAACTATGAATTTATCAAATATGAGAAAAGAAATAGCTCGTATACTTTTTGAAGAAAATTTTATAAGTAAATATACTTTACTTGATAAATCAGAAAAGACCAAAAAGAAATTTGAGCAAATTAGAATTACCATTCGTTACACTGAAAATGAAGAACCTGTTATTAAAGGATTGAAAAGAGTTAGTAGACCAGGGAAAAGAGTATATGTTAATTCTAATAATATTCCAGTTGTTTACAATCATCTTGGAATCGCCATATTATCAACAAATATCGGTGTAATTACTGATAGTGTTGCACGAAAAGAAAGAGTTGGTGGAGAATATCTTTGTAAAATTTGGTAGAAAGGGTTTAAATGTCAAGAGTAGGAAAAGAACCAATAATTATTCCCGAGAATGTCAAAGTCAGTATACATAAAAATAAGGTTATTGTAACTGGAATCAAAGGAACACTTGAGCATATTTTAAATGATGGAATATCAGCAAAGCTCATTGATAATACTATTGTTGTAACCAGAATTTCTGATGAGAAAAAATACAAAAGCTTACATGGTTTGAATCGTTCCTTGATAAACAATATGGTTATCGGAGTTTCAAAAGGATATTTGAAAAAATTGATGATTATTGGAACAGGTTATAAAGCTGTAGTAAAAGGCAAATGGTTGGTTTTAAGTTTAGGTTTTTCTCATGATATTTATTTTGAAATTCCTGAAGGTATTGATGTAAGTTTGGAAAAAATCGGGCGAGCTGAAGCAAGTGTTATACCTGGATTACAAGTTGTAATTGATTTAAGCAGTTATGATAAAGAATTACTTGGTTCAGTCTCTGCAGCCATAAGAGGTATCAGACCCCCTGAACCTTACAAAGGAAAAGGTATTAGATATGCTGAGGAACATGTAAGAAAGAAAGCAGGAAAAATTGCTGGTGGAGTAACTGGTTAAGGAGAATTTATGATTAAAAAGAATATAGCTAAAAATAGACTGCTTAGATTCAGACGGAAAAGAGCCATAAGGAAAAAAATATCTGGAACACCTGAAATCCCTCGTATTTCTGTATATAGAAGCTTAAAGCATATCTATGCACAAGCTATTGATGATATAAGTGGTAATACTTTAGTGTCTGCTTCTACCCTTCAACCAGAATTTAAAGCTCAAAAAAAGGGAGATATAAAACCTGTTGAAGAAGCATTTTTAACAGGAAGACTTCTGGCTAAGAAATGCTTAGAAAAAGGCATAAATCGTGTTTGTTTTGATAGAAATGGTTTTATTTATCATGGAAGGGTGAAAGCCCTTGCAGATGGTGCGCGTAAGGAAGGATTAAAGTTCTAGGAGAATATATGCACAAGCCAATGGATGATGAGAAAGAGGGATTAGTTTTTGAACAAGTGGTAGGCACTAATCGTGTGTCTAAGGTAATAAAAGGTGGAAGACATTTTAGCTTTAATGCAACAGTTGTAACTGGCGATAAAAATGGAACTGTTGGTGTGGGAATGGGTAAAGCAAATGAGGTTATTCCGGCAATTAACAAAGCAAAGGAAATCGCAAAAAAAAGCACATTTAAGGTCCCGGTTAGAAATGGGACTATTCCTCATTCTATTACTGGCAAGTATTGTGGAAGCAAAGTTCTTCTAAAACCAGCAGCGCCAGGCACAGGAATTATTGCAGGTGGACCTGTTAGAGCAATTTTAGAAGCAACAGGTATTGAAAATGTACTTACAAAATCTCTGGGCTCAAACACTACACATAATTTGGTTAAAGCAACAGTGGTCGCATTGAAATCTCTCCACTCACACGAAGAGGTTGCTAAATTAAGAAATAAATCAATAGCTGAATTGTTAGCTTAGCATATTTATTAATAAATATCTTAATAGGATAAGATGAAACTGAAAATTACTCAGATAAAAAGTCAAATCGGACAGAAGTTAAACCAAAAAGAAACTTTAAAAGCATTGGGTATTCGTAAAATGAATCAGACTGTTGTCCATAAAGATACCCCTGGGATAAGAGGAATGATTAATACTGTTAACCATTTGGTTAAGGTGGAAAAAGTTAAGAGGTAGACTTAAGATGAAATTGAATGAATTAAAAATTCCTGTAAATTCGAAGCATAAACGCAAACGACTCGGGAAAGGCAATGGTAGCGGATATGGTAAGACAGCTGGTCGTGGGATGAATGGACAGAAATGTCGCAGCGGTGCCAGTATCCCCAATTGGTTTGAAGGCGGACAGATGCCTATACATCGCAGATTGCCAGGCAAGGGCTTTACTAATATATTTAAGAAGAAGAATAGAATTGTCTCTCTTAATAAATTAGCAAGAGTGGAAGAAAATGTTATTGATATTCCCTTGATGGAAAAACTCGGACTTATTGAAAATCCAAAATATAAAAAATTTCCAGTTAAAGTTTTAGCTAATCGTGAAAATAAATTTGATAGGAAAAAAATTATAAAAGCCAACAAATTTAGTGAAAAAGCTGTTGAATTAATTGAAAAAATTGGCGGGAAAGCAGAGGTTGTATAAGTGTTGAAATCCATAGTTAATGTATTCAAAGTTCCGGAATTAAAGAAAAAAATTCTATTCACACTTGGAATTCTAATTGTATATCGTTTGGGCGGGCATATACCCACACCTGGAATTAACACTGCTGCTATTGGTGAATTTTTCGCAAAAAGTTCAAATACACTCTTCGGAATGTATGATTTATTTGTAGGCGGGAATTTAAGCAAAGCAACAATTTTTGCCTTAGGAATTATGCCTTATATTACATCTTCAATTGTTATGCAGTTGTTAGGTGCAATTATACCATTTTTTGAAAAACTTAGAAAACAGGGTGCTGAAGGTCAGAAAAAAATAACACAATATACACGATATGGAACTGTTCTAATAGGAACTTTTAATGCTTTGGGAATTACTGTTTTCCTTGAGAGTATACCTCCAACATCTTTAGGACCAGTTGTTCAATATCCCGGTTTTATGTTTAAATTTATTACTATTATCACATTCGTTGCTGGTACTATATTCATTATGTGGTTAGGCGAGCAGATTACAGAAAAAGGAATCGGGAATGGTATTTCCTTAATAATATTTATAGGTATTATTGCCAGATATCCAAATGGTTTTCTTAATATGGGTAATATGGTTGCAAGTGGTACAATGAGCATAATGCTTGCAGTCTTAATATTAATCATTATGGTTGTTGTTACAGCAGCTGTGATTGTTATCACAGAAGCTATGCGAAAAATTCCCGTTCAGTATGCCAAAAGAGTTATTGGTAGAAAAATCTATGGAGGACAAAGCACACACATCCCTTTAAGAGTGAACTCTGCCGGAGTTATTCCTATTATTTTCGCCCAGTCAGTTCTTATGTTTCCCCAAACTATCACTACATTTTTTAAAGATAGTGAATTTATGCATACCATATCAAATTGGCTCTCTCCCGGAGCAGCACTTTATACTATTCTATATGTTCTATTAATAATCTTCTTTGCATATTTTTATACCGCAATTGTTCTTAATCCGGTTGAAATTGCAGATAATATGAAAAAATATGGTGGTTTTATTCCAGGAAGAAAACCTGGCAAGAAGACAGCAGAATACATTAATAGCGTTATTACACGAATCACTCTTCCAGGTGCACTCTTTTTTGCATGCATTGCTGTTATGCCAACCTTCTTGATGACTTATGCAAGGGTTCCCTTTTATTTTGGTGGAACGGGATTAATCATTATCGTTGGTGTAGCATTAGATACCCTGCAACAAATTGAATCTCATCTTGTAATGAGACATTATGATGGATTTATGAAAAAAGGAAAATTAAGAGGTAGAAGAAGATGACCTGTAAAGGAAAATTGATTATCATTTTGTTGGGACCTCCTGGAGCAGGAAAAGGGACTCAGGCTAAGCTAATTGAAAATAAGTATAATATTCCTCATATATCAACAGGTGATATTTTACGAGATGCAATTGATAAAAATTCCACACTGGGCAAAAATGCAAATGATTATATGCATAAAGGCGAGTTGGTCCCGGATGATTTAGTCTTTGATTTGATAAAAGAGCGTGTAGAAAATCCTGATTGTAAATATGGGGCTTTGTTTGATGGCTTTCCTAGAAATTTAGCACAGGCAAAAATGTTGATGAATATACAATATGTGAAACAGAGTAAAAATTTTTTTGTTTTTTTAATTAATATCTCTGATGATGAAGCTATTAGGAGACTGTCAAATCGTAGATATTGTCCGAAGTGTAAAAGTATCTATAATTTGATTCATAAAATTCCAGAAAGAAAAAAAAATGGGATTTACTTATGTGATAACTGTGGAACAGAATTGATTATTCGTGATGATGATAAAGTGGAAACTATTAAAAACAGATTAAAAGTTTATCATGAGTCAGCTGAGCATATGATTAATTTTTTTAAGGAACTTTCCGTCTTGCATATTATTACAAACAGTATAGAACAAGATGTTTTTCGTGATATTACAAGGATAATTGAAGCAGAATCTACTTTAGAGAAGGATTAAAATGATTTTTATAAAAAACGAAGCTGAGATTAGATTGATGCGAGAAAGTTGTAGGATTGTTGCAGAGATACTGTATGAGTTAGGAAAAATGATAAAACCCGGAATTAGTACATGGAGATTAAATAAAAAAGCTGAGGAAATAATAACTGATAATTATGCTGAACCTGCTTTCAAAAATTATCAAGTCCCTGGACTTAAACCATATCCCTTTGCTATATGTTCCTCTATAAATAATGAAATTGTTCATGGATACTCTTCTAAAAATAAAATTTTGCGTGAAGGAGATATTATAGGAATTGATACTGGTGCAAAAAAGAATGGATTTTATGGCGATGCCGCAAGGACTTTTGCTGTCGGGAATATTAGTGAGGAAAACGAAAAATTATTAAGGGTAACGCAATTAGCTCTCAGCAGAGCAATTGAACGATGTAAAGTTGGAAGTAGAATTGGAGACATTTCATCAATAATTGAGCAAACTGCAAAAGAAAATGGTTTTTATGTTGCAGACGGATTGACAGGACACGGTGTCGGAAGAGAATTACATGAAGACCCTATTGTTCCAAATATCGGTAAAAGTGGTAGAGGACCAAGATTGGTTGAAGGTATGACCATTGCTATTGAGCCAATGTTTAATGTCGGTACTTCTAAAACTGTTGAAAAAGAATGGGTATTTTTTACTGCTGATAATTCTAACTCTGCACATTTTGAAAATACAGTTTTAATTAAAAAAGAAGGTCCAGAGATTTTGACCTTATTGGAAAGAAATTAATGGCAAAGTCAGGTGTTATTGAGGTTGATGGTATAATTAAAGAAGCTCTTCCAGGCACAAAATTTATTGTTGAATTAGAAAATGGTCATCAGGTTTTAGCACATATTTCTGGAAAAATGAGGATGCATTATATCCGCATCCTTGTTGGTGATAAGGTAAAATTAGAACTATCAC
>JAGGUR010000150.1 GCA_021158425.1 Candidatus Cloacimonadota bacterium
ACAAGATGGGCATACATTTTGGGCGGATGGTTCAGGTGGAGCTATCCTTGCTTGGCATGATACCAGGAGTCCGGATAATGCTGATATTTATGCTCAAAGAATTTCAACCGATGGAACCCCGCTCTGGGATGCTGGTGGAACACTTATCTGTAGTGCTTCTAATGACCAGGAGGAAGTAAAGATGGCTCCTGATGGGACTGGGTCTTTTATACTTGTTTGGATGGATAAGAGGAACGAAAATGATGGTGACATATATGCTCAAAGGCTTGATATTAATGGAAACCTACTCTGGGCAAGCGACCAAGAGGTCTGTGTTGTAGGCGGTAGTATTCAAGAAAATCCAAGAATAACCATGGCTTCTGACGGTGGAGCAATAATTGTCTGGGAAGATAATAGAAATGATTGGGAATACAAGGATATTTATGGTCAAAAAATTGATTTAGATGGAGATATAGTTTGGACTTCTAATGGTATTCCAATTTGTATTGAGGAGAATCATCAACGCAACCCACGATTAGTGGGTGATAATAACGGTGGAGGTTGGTTTGTTTGGGATGATGGCAGAACAGGAGGTGCAACACACGAAGATATTTATATTCAACGTGTAAATTCAAGCGGAGATACACTATTCCAGGAAAATGGCAGGGAAATATGCATTGAAAATGGTCAACAATTTTCTCCATTAATTAAAAAAAATAGTTCTGGAGAAGTATTTGTATTTTGGGGTCTTTTGCTTGCAGGAGAAAAGCCAGTTACAACAGGAATTTGTATTCAAATATTTGATAATGATGGAAACATTCTTCTTGAGGAAAATGGTGAAATTATCTATTATGGATTATGTGGCGATGCTTCAAATTATCAAATTTTAGATAACGAGGAGAATTCTGTTATTGTTTGGGTTGACAACCGAAATCCAGATACAGGAAAACAAATTTATATGCAGGTATTAAATGCTGATGGTTCAGTAGGGTTAGATGAGAATGGACAAGCTATTACTGTTAGTACTATATCAAATCAAGAGAATCCTGATGCGACTTTATATCCAGGTTCTGATTCTGTAGTAGTTGTATGGGAAGAGATTAATGAAGGTTTTAAGAAGGTTTATGCCCAAGCAGTAGATATTAATGGCAATTATCTCTGGTCAGATAATGGCTTGGCTGTATGTTCGTGTATTGGTGACCAAGAAGGACCAAAGGTCTCAGTGGAATATGTAAATGATAGATCTTATGATTATTATGTTGGATGGATGGACACTCCTATTTTTGCGGATCCAAGAATTTGTGGGCAGAAAATTAGAAATGGTGAGCTCCAATGGGGCAGTGAAGCTATTATAATAGGTGACCCGGATGGGCAAGACAGAATTACAGATTTAGTTGGTCGGTTTTTTATCTGGCAAAATGAGCGATGGGTGGATTATATGGATTATAACATTTATGTTAAACTTGTTAATGATGATGGAACCACAGCAGATGGATGGCCTGAGAATGGACTTCTTGTTTGTGGTGCACCAGGTAATCAGCAAAATGCAAAAGGTATGATAATTCCTCAAGGCCTTTTAGTTATTTGGGAAGATATGCGCGATAGCTTAACCTTACAAAATATTTATGGTCAGATTGTAACTTACGATGGAGACTTTCTCTGGGAAGAAGATGGAATTCCTTTAGTAAGTGAAGATAATGACCAATCAAAATTTGCATTTATGTATGAGGGTAATATTTATCTTGCATGGGAGGACTTCCGTAGTGGTGCTTTTTATGATATATTTATGCAAAAGTATGATAGTTCAGGCACAGAGTTATGGACATCAGGTGGTATCCCTATTGCTGACAATCCACAGAATCAGTCATCACCTTCATTAGTGGGTCTTGAAAATAATTATGCTGTTTTCTGGGAAAGTGTCTATGATAGTTTAAATACAGATATTTATGCTCAGAAAATAAGTGCCGATGGTGAACTTTTATGGGAAGATGATCTTTTAGTATGTGGTGCTATAAAAAATCAGGCAAATCCGAAGGCAGTTACTGACGGGGTTAATAATGCTATAATTATATGGCAAGATACGAGGTCAAGCGGCAAGCAAGATATTTATAATATCTATGCTCAAAAAATTAATATAAC
Source organism: Candidatus Cloacimonadota bacterium (assembly GCA_021158425.1). GTDB lineage: Bacteria > Cloacimonadota > Cloacimonadia > JGIOTU-2 > JGIOTU-2 > JAGMCF01. Next base: position 2,119 of record JAGGUR010000150.1, read on the forward strand.
AGGGGTCAGTGTTGATGATAGTCAGAGTTTTGCAAGTGGCATTAAGTTGTATCAGAATTTTCCCAACCCATTCAACCCGGATAAAGTTAGAACAACTGTTTCTTTTTCAGCCACTGATTTACACGGATTTTCACAGATAAGAATTTATAATGTAAAAGGACAGCTTGTAAGACATTTCGCAATCCGCAATTCGCAATCCGAACTTACAAAGGTTGTTTGGGACGGAAGAGATTCTACAGGCAAATCATTATCAAATGGAATATACTTCTACAGGTTATTAGTTGGTGATTTTGAATCTGAAATAAGAAAGATGGTAATTTTAAGATAGTATTTTATACCATAAATATAACTTTTGAAAATTTAATCTTCAATCTGAAATTTTTTTAATAATTTACTGTACACAAGTTGAAATTATTGATATCTTTTAAAACTAGATTCATAATGTGTTTATAAAATTTTTCAGAAATAAAAGGAAACCTATAAGATGAAACCAATTATTTTTATTTTAGCATTTTTTCTCATTTGTATAAATCTGTTCTCACAAGTATCTTTAGACCCAAGATATCATACTTATGATGAGATTAAAGCAGAAATTGATTCATTACAAATTTTGTATCCCGAATATGTTTTAGTAGATTCAATTGGTGTGACATTAGGTGCATCATATCAAGAGCCTATTCCAATTTGGGCGGTTAAACTCTCAGATAATCCAGAAGTAGATGAGGACGAACCAGCTGTCCTTTATGTAGGGCAATGTCATGCAGAAGAGGTTTTAGGAGTTGAAATTACAATGCATATGATTAATGAAATACTGGAGCACCACTATATACAACCATATTGTATCTGGCTTTCTGAGATGGAAATATGGTTTATTCCAACTATCAATCCAGAGGGTCTTCAGGTAGTTATGGATGCTTGGGATACTGCATACAGAAAAAATAAGAGGGATAATAATCTAAATGATGTTTTTGATTATGTGCCGGGTCCAGGTAATGGCATTGATGGTGTTGACCCGAATAGAAATTATTCATTTAATTGGATTCACGGCGATACTCTTTATACGCCTGGTGGGGCAGAATTATATGATTATTACAGAGGTCCAGCACCTTTTTCCGAAGGTGGAACTCAAGCAGTTAGAAATTTAGCAGAGGCACAACATTTTATCTTTTCAATTAATTGGCATTCTTCCAGAACCGGACTTTACTCTGAAAAAGTATATTATTCTTTTGAATGGACAGGGGTAAAGCGTCCACCAGATTTTGCAGTAAATCAAATGATTGGTGAAACTGTGGCTGGTCTAATTGAAACCGAAACTGGGGTCGGTCATTATGAACCATCGCCTTCTACTGGAAGAAAAGGGAATGCACAGGATTGGTTTTACCAGGCTCATGGCACAACCCAGCTCCTGATAGAATGTGGCACTTCAAATATTCAACCTGATTCAGCGTTGATTGAGGATACCTGTGAGCGATGCAGTGTAGGGGCTTATTGGCTTCTAAATCGTTCACTTGGCTACCAAACCGATGCAGCAATGCTAACAGGACATGTAACTGATTCACTTTCAGGAGAACCTTTAAAAGCTGAAGTTATTGTTGAGGATTACAATGCATCTTACTTTAAACCAAGATGTTCAGACGAACTTTATGGCCGCTTCTGGAGAGTTCTAATGCCTGGAACTTATAATTTGAGAATTTGCAAAAAAGGATATGAAGAAAAATTGATAAATGGTGTAACAATAAATAATTC
>JAGGUR010000124.1 GCA_021158425.1 Candidatus Cloacimonadota bacterium
AAGCATTTCCAGATCAAAATTTGTGCGTTGCTCTATCCTTTGAGCTTCCAATAACATATTTCTTGATTTAAACCACTTGATTCTTTCTTCTAATTCTCTTTTTATGCTATCAAGAGCAGCTTCAAGTTTTTGAGGAGATGTAATAAAATGTTTTGCGGGATAAACAGAATATTCTCCTAATTCTTCCAGAATCTCTCCGGTAAGGGGATTTATACGATTGAGCGAACTAATCTGATTATATGAGAATTCTACCCGAATTGAATTTTCCAGATAAGCAGGATATATTTCTACAACATCGCCACGAACTCTAAAAGTTCCTCTTTGAAATTCAAAATCATTTCTTGCATAAAAAATATCAACTAATTTTCTGAGCAACTTATCCCTTTCTAATTCTTGTCCAACATGTAAATCAATCAAAGATTCACGATAATCTTCTGGAACACCAAGCCCATATATACAGGAAACGCTCGCAATAATAATAACATCCCTGCGTTCCATCAGAGACATTGTTGCACGAAGACGCAATTTATCAATCTGCTCATTTATATCAGCATCTTTCTCAATATAAGTATCAGTTATTGGCAAATAGGCTTCTGGCTGATAATAATCATAATAGCTTACAAAATATTCAACAGCATTTTCAGGAAAAAGCTGTTTCATCTCTCCATAGAGTTGAGCCGCTAAAGTTTTATTATGAGAAATTATTAATGTGGGACGATTGACATTCTTGATAACATTCGCTATTGTGAAAGTTTTGCCCGAGCCAGTAACTCCCAAAAGGGTTTGATGTTTTCTGTTTTTTAGTATTCCTTCTGTCAATTCAGAAATTGCATTAGGTTGGTCACCTTTGGGTTTATAGTCAGAAACTAACTTAAATTCATCCATTTTATTTTTTGCCACCGAGACACTAAGACACAAAGATTATCTCAATATATTGAAATAAAAACACAAATTCTATCTTCGTAATCTGCGACTAATAATTATCTTTTTGTATACTAAAACTTGACAAACAAAACGGTGTATTTTTATAGAAACCTAAATTGATTTGGGCCCATAGCTCATCTGGTAGAGCTCCCGGCTCATAACCGGGCGGTGAGAGGTTCGAGTCCTCTTGGGCCCACCATTTTTATGTTTAGAAATTAATAACTCAATTAGATTAAAATATATAGATATTTTTTCAAATATTAAAGAAATCTTTATTTTAAATTTCAAATTCAAAATAGTATAAAAACTAAAATAAATTATTTAATCTTTAGGGTCAGCAACTCAAGAATTGTCTTTTTACTCTTTGCTTTTATAATCTTTTCTCTAAGGGACTCATCACGAAACAATTGGCTTAAATATGAAAGTGTAAAAAGATGTTGCTGCTCAGACTTCATTAATATAAGTATAAAAAGATTAACCGGACAATTATCCATTGCTCGAAAGTCAATCCCTTTTCTGGAGATGCCGAGTAAAACTCCGGAAAAACCAATCTTTTCAGGAAAAACTCTGCGTGGATGAAGAAATGCAATACCATTCCCAATACCAGTTGAAATCAATCTTTCCCTTTTACTTAGCATATCAAAAAGCCAACTTTGTTTTGTGCAAACTTTGTTTTTCTTAGCAAATTCAGCCATTTCGGCTAAAACCTCAAACCTGTTCTCTGCCTTTAGATCCATCAAAATAAAATCACTATTCATAAAAGAAAAGAAACGACTAACTACATTTTCAAGTGCAATCTTTTCAACATTTGGTCTTTCCTGGGCGGTCTGCCACTGTTCAATATCACTTCTCATAAACCGCCACTGATTCCCAACTTTTATACCTTTAATCTCTTTTTGAGAAAGCAAATTCAATACGGTTTCAGGAGATATCTTCAGCATCTCGGCTACTTCTTGTATAGTTAATATCTTATCTTGTTCCATCTATCCTCCAATCAGTTTCCCCGATTTCATTGGTCTCCCCGATTTCATCGGGAAACCTAAATGGATCGGGAAGCTTGGACAGGAAATCAAATCACAATTATAAATATATTTTTAGTCAATATTTTTATTAACCTTGACAAATAAATAAGCAGACACTTTTTTAATTTTTGGAGTTTTTAGATAAAACATACATGTCCACGATAAATCGGGACATCCCATTAAATAGTCCGCCAACTGGCGGAAACGGGGCAGGCAAAGGAGCATGAAAATATCATTGTAAGCATTCCCAATCCCCCCCGATATAATCGGGAGGAAGGGCTTCTGTCTCGGCTTGGCCGAGCCAAGACGGATGAGAATGAGAGTTTACATTTATTTTCTTTGTGTCTTTGTCCGTCCTCCGTAGAAGTTCTACTTCGGAGGATGGATGCCTTTGTGGTGAAAGGATTTTCAGATGAAAAGGTTATTATTAATTCCTTTAATCGGAATAATTTTATATTTATCTGAATGTGGTCATTATTCATTTTATACTCGTGCTAATCCTCATCTTAAGACAGTTATGATTTCAGAGTTTGAAAATAACTCTGATCGATATGACCTTCCTGAATTGATTACTACCTATTTAACTGAAGGATTCATCTCAGACAATCGCCTGAAAATTATGGCTGATAATGCTGACATGGAAGTGAATGGTTCTGTTTTGTCT
>JAGGUR010000099.1 GCA_021158425.1 Candidatus Cloacimonadota bacterium
GGTCTTGATTTATGATTCTAATATTTTTGCCATGTCTTTTTAGGAATAGATAAATGGCAAATTGTGCACCAATAGCGTCACCATCTGGATTCTCATGTGTTGTTATAACAAAATTTTGATTAGTATAAATAAGGTTTTTAAATTCAATCTTAAATTCATCTAATGTCATATTTTTTTCGTTCTTCTTCTATGAGCCTTTCTATGGAGCGAGCGTTTTGAGATATTGTATCATAAACAAAATTTAATTCTGGAGTATATTTTAGGTTAAGTGATTTAGCCAATCTCATTCTTATATATTTCTTAGCTCTATCTAAACCTTTTTGAGCCGACTTTTTTCCCATATCACCATTTAAGATTGAGAAATATATTGTTGCATAATGCAAATCTACTGAGACTTTTACATCCTTAATTACAACATTTTTTACTCTTTTATCGCGTAAATCAAACCGAACTATTTTTGCAACGGTTTGCTTAATAAGAGAACTCAATCTATTCTGACGGAATTGTGCCATTAATAATAATCCTCAATTTTAGTTATCTCAACATCCATATAAGTATCTTCAATAAAATGGATAACATCGGATAATTTTCTTTCAATATATAACATTTCATTAGCAATTATAGAAATACCGATTGTAGCATTTTTCCATTTCTCATTATTATTAATCTCAGCAATTGAAACATTATATTTATTATGGATTCTTTGGGTTATGCTTTTTACAATACTTCTTTTATTTTTTAAAGATTTTGATAATGGCAGGTAAAGATGAATAATTATGCTTTTTACAGGCATTATATTGAATTTTTTTATTCTATCTTTTTTCTTTCCTCTATTTTAATGTAAGCTTCAATAATGTCTCCAACCTTAATATCGTTAAAATTTTCAATAACAATTCCACATTCCTGACCCTCGTGAACTTCTTTTACTTCATTCTGAAATCTTTTAAGAGAGGCTATTCTCCCTTCGTAAATTTTGATTTCTTCACGGAAAAGTCTTATAAGGGCATCATTAATAATTTTCCCCTCTGATACATAGCATCCGGCGACAACGCCAACTTTAGATATCTTAAAGATTTGCTTAACCTTTGCAGTTCCAATAGCTTCTTCGTGAATGACAGGTGCCAATAAACCTTCAAGGGATTTTTTCACATCATCAATTGCTTCAAAAATAACATCATATAATCGTATTTCAACCTTGTTGAGTTCAGCAGATTTTCTTGCTTCAGCATTTGGACGGACATGAAAGCCGATAACAATTGAGTTTGAAGCAGCTGCGAGGTCTGCATCAGCCTCAACGATTCCACCAACTGCTTTGTGAACGATATTGACTTTTATCTCTTTAGATTGTATTTTTTGAAGAGCATCGCAAATCGCTTCCACAGAACCATCGGTGTCTGCTTTTACGATAACATTAAGGACATTCAACTCGCTTTGCTGAATTCGGTCAAAGAGATTATCCAAAGTTACACCTTTGCCACTTGCTATCTGTCGCTGTCTAATAATGTATTGTCTTTTAGATGTTATATCTCTTGCAATTTTTTCATCAAGCACAACATTTAAAGTATCACCCGCTTGTGGAATTCCATTTAAACCTAAAATCTGAACAACCCCAGATGGATAACAAATAGGTACAGGTTGCCCCCGTTCATCAAGCAGTAAGCGAATTTTTCCGAACTGAGCACCACATATTACAATATCACCGGTTTTTAAAACTCCATTTTTCACCAATATTGTAGCTACTGGTCCCTTGCCTTTATCCAATTTTGCCTCAACAACAACTCCTTCTGCATTACCTGAATATCTTGCTGATAATTCTTCAACCTCAGCAACTAATAGAATTGTTTCCAACAAATTATCAATTCCTTCTCCGGTTTTGGCAGAACATTCAACATACTCTACAGACCCACCCCAACCTTGCAATCTAACATTTTGCTTTACAAGTTGAACCTTCACTTTCTCTGGGTCTGCATCGGGCAAATCAATCTTATTAATTGCTATAATTAAAGGTATATCTGCAGCTTTTGCGTGGTCAATCGCTTCAATTGTTTGAGGCATAACCCCATCGTCAGCAGCAATTACAATTACAGCAATATCTGTAATATCTGCACCTCTAGCTCTCATAGCAGTGAAAGCTTCATGACCTGGCGTATCAATAAAAGTAATTTTTTTATTATGAAATTCTACCTGATACGCTCCTATATGCTGAGTTATTCCACCAGACTCACCAGCAATAACATTACTTTTCCTTATGCAATCAAGTATTGATGTCTTCCCGTGGTCAACATGACCCATAACAGCAACTACTGGGGAACGTGTCTTTAGCTTTTCTTTCTTTGTCTCTTTTTCTTCTGAAGACAAAATATCCTTTCCGTATTGTTCAGCAAATTCAACTTCAAAATTAAATTCATCGCAGATCATTATTAATGAATCTTTATCCAATCTCTGGTTGATTGTAATCATTTTCCCGAGTTCCATAAATTTGGCAACAATTTCAATTGGATTTTTACCCATAATTTTTGCTAATTCAGAAGCTGAAGTAAATTCGCTAATTACAATTTTTTGTGTTTTCTGTTCTCCTGCTATTTTCTCTTTCTTACGCTTTTTTATCTTTACATCTTTTGTAAGTGTTGCTTTAATATTTCCTTTTATCTGTTGCTGGTCAAAAAATTTTCTTTCTCGTTCTTCACGAAGTCTTGCTTTCTTGTCTTTGTATCTAACTTTTTCTTTTTTCTTCTCTTTTACAGGTTTTGATGGATAGGGCTTCTTTTGTGATATAGATGGTACTTTCTTTACCTTTGTTGTTTTAGGAGAGGGTTTTATGGTCTCTGCCTTTTTTGATGGTTTTCGAGGGACTTTCGTTTCAGTGCCAGCAACCTCTGCTCTTTCATATTTTCTAGACTCTTGAAATCTTTTAGAACGCAGCTGCTCCTGATAGTTTTTTCTTTGCTTTTGTCTTGCACTTGCGGCTTTCATTTGCTCA
>JAGGUR010000098.1 GCA_021158425.1 Candidatus Cloacimonadota bacterium
ATCGGGACTACGGAGAATGGATACTACGGAGAACGGGCAAGGAGAAGTGGTACTTATTGTCAAGTCCTAAATATGGTTGACAGAGACGAGCAAGAGGGTTTTTTACACACCCCATCCGCCAGCTGGCGGACACCTCTCTCAAGAGGGGAATTAAAAAAGCCCCCTTTAATTTAAATAATACAAAATTAAAATCAGGGGGCTTTAAAAGCTCAAAAGATGAAATAATTTAACACAGATATGTTGCAGACTCTATAAAATAGTTGCTCTTCTGTAATAAACCGGACAGTATATTACAAGTAGCAATTCTTATTCCACCCCTGAAAATTAGTCTCGGGGTATACGCAATATTTGATTGGGATAGATAAGGTCAGGGTCTTTTATCTGGTCAGTATTTGCATGAAATATCCGAGGCCAGTTAAATGGATTATTATAGATTTCAGGATAGCTGGAAATAGTCCACAAGCATTCACCTTTATAGACTTTCCATGTAGTAGGAAGTCCACGAGGAATCTTAAAAACCTGGTCAGGATATATCAAATCCGGGTCTTTAATCTGGTCACGATTGGCACGATAGATTATACCCCATTTAGTAGGATCATTATAAATATGTTCATATCCGGAAATAAACCAGAGGCATTCACCTTTTACAACTACATGAGTATCTTCATAGTATTTTGGCTTTGCACTTTCCAGGTCATCACTCAATTTTGCAATCCTTCTATCTAATTCTTCAAAATCCGAACGAAATTTTGGCACCTTTGCAATATTCTGATTTTTTAGATTATCATAGTTATCAATAAAAGCGAGAATCTCATCTTTATTCTTATAGAGTTCAGAGTCGGGCATTTTCCCATAATAATCCAACCGAGCCTCAATATTATCAAGTTGGCTTTGAAATTCTACTATCTCATCTTGAGTAATACCACCCAAAGCTTCATTAATTCTAGCATACAGATTCTCATAAGCATTATCAACCGCCTGAATTTTCTGTTTTAATTCTGCAATTTTTGCTTCATTTACAGGGATTGCTTCCCTTGCGGCTGCTTCTCTTGTCTGCCACATCATAAGTTCGTTTTCAAGGTCTTCCCAGTAAGTTAGAAGTTCTTTTTTTGACAGGTCTTTATACTCTTCATCTGAGTAATATCTAACATCTGCATAAAGGAAGACAGGAATCAAAATGATTAGCAAGCTTATTATAAAATACTTTTTCGTTTTCATCTTATTCCTCCCCCAAGAATCCTTCATCTTTCAATTGCTGTTCATAAGCCTTTAACTCAGCGAGTTTAGCTTCTTTTTGCTTTAATTCTTCCTCTAAAGCTTTTATTTTAGCATCTTGTTCAGCAACTTGTTTTTCAGCATTAAGAGCAGCGGTTTTAGCTTCATCAATCTGGGCTTTAGAAACAGGAGGCGGAGATGGGGCGCAACAAGCTGAAAGAATGATTAATATAATAGAAAGAAAACAACACAGTTTTAAGATAGTGTTTCTCATTTTTTCTCCTCTTCCCGATTTATCGGGATATTTTTGATTTCATATAACCAAATTTGTATAATATTTTTCATAGAGTCAAGTTTTTTCTTTTGGAATAATAAAGTTCTTTAATTTTCTATAATGCATTTAAGGGATGTAAAACGAGTAATACACTAATATTCCATTTGTTCAAAAGGACTTATCACTTTAATACTATTCTTATTCTTTAATATTTCTTTATCAGCTGTGGCAAGAAGGTAAATAGGAAAGCAGACTGGGGTTCATCCCGATTTATTGGGATGGACTTCAGAATGCTGATGCTCAGATATTCGTCTGAACCCCACTAAAAAGACCGTGAAGTCCAGTCTGGGTTGTTTAGGGGTTCATCCCCTAAATCATAAAACCGTATAAGGCATTTTCTAAAGAGGTGTAATTTCTGGAAACAATTTTAAAATCCTTTAACTCTAATTCTCGGGATAAATGCTTTAATCTGTTTGCATCAGATTCATCTGGAGTCAATTTTACTTCATAGGCAACTTTTTTATTGAAAACAAAGTCAATTTCTACCCCACTCTTTTTCTGATAGTAATTGACTTCACCTTTTGTGTTCAAATTTTGAAAAACACCATTTTCAAAAAGAATTCCAGAATCTAATCTCGCAAAGTGATTTGCAAGTCCGGTATCGCAAAGATAGATTTTTGGCATCTTCCTTATTTCATAATCTCTTCCTTTATTAAAAGGTCTCACTCTTTTTATAAAGTATGTGCTTTCAAGAAAGGAAATATATTCATCCAATGTTGCCCGAGAAATTCCAAGCTCTTTGGATAGTTTCTGTATATCCAGCTTTGAGCCGATTCTTTGCATCAGAAGCAGTATAAGATCCCTTATGACATCATTTCTTCTAAAGTCACCAAGTTGAACAATTTCCATCTGGAAAAACGATATAAAAATCTCTTCCAATGCTCTTTTCTTTTCTTCAACACTTGATTTTAACACTACACCTGGGAATCCACCAAAGGAAAGATATTCACTATACAGGGGCGAAATTGTATCAAATATGGGACGAGTTACATTCTGGGGATTATCAGGGGTTCTTAACGATGAGTCTTTAAATATTAAAAATTCCTGAAAAGTTAATGGGAACAATTCGAAAATAATTTTTCTACCTGACAATGACTCTGTGAACAGATTTTTTAAATAGAAACTAGCCGAACCGGTAAGAAAGAATTTTATGTTATAATGGTCAATAAAATATTTCACTACTGATGGAAGATTAGCGACAAACTGGATTTCATCAAGGAAAACAAAGGATTTTTGGGAGAAATCCAATCCCAGAATTTCAAATGAGGTTTTAATCTTCTCATAATTAGATTCTTCAAAGTGTTTTCTATTTACAGGATTTTCTAAGTCGAGATATATTTTATTCTCCGAGTCTATTTGATGAAAAAAGTAATTTAGAATTGTTGTTTTGCCTGTTCTTCTCATTCCTGTAATAACAATTGCCTCGGGAGATTTGAGATATTTCTCAATCTCCGTTATGATATTCCTAAATTTAATCTGACTAACTGAAAGATTAACCATATGCTAAATAAATGTTACAAATAGTAGAACTATTTGTCAAGTAAAAAGATATAAACCACAGATTTATATTGATTTCTCGCCACCGATACATCATGTTCCCCTCTTTTTAGCTTTCCATTATACATATTTTTTGCGAGTGGGTAAACCCACACGCTAAATCGAAAAAAGCTTTCTAAAGAATAGTGTCAAACAGGACGCTTTATCCCGATTTACCCGTTCTCCCCGCCTTCCATCCCGAAGTAATCGGGACGGCGGACAGGCGTAGTCCCGATATAATCGGGACGAAGGGTGAACTCGTTTTCTTAAAACGGATAGGCGCATATAAAGACTATTTATTTTAACGACCTTAGAAGGTCGTTCTACAAATAAGACAGACTCTAATTAAATAAAATTTTGTGAATCCGTAAATAGCCATTGCCCGGGTTTTCGGTTTTCATCTATCTCTGTTTTTACATAAGATAAAAGCTCAGGTATATATTGAATCTCATCAATAATCAAAGGTGGTTTATATTGGTTTAAAAAACTGCGAGGGTCTTCTCTTGCCCTGATTCTTATATCCGGGTCTTCTAAACTTACAAAAGTATGTGTCCTGGAAAAAAGCATCTGAAAATACCCCACCGCAGAGACTTTCACCCCGTTAGATATTTGTACTATAGCATAAAAGTGATGATTAAAAAAAATAATATATAATAAGTAAGTATTCTATGATGTAAAGCAGAAATTATCTAACGGGACAAGAAGGGGATTTTATTCGTCTGAACTCCATTCACTAGCTGGCTTATGTGACATTCTGAGCTCCACTAAAAAGACCGTGAAGTCCAGTCTGGGTTGGGTAAAAAAGAGGGGATTTTTAATCATAAAAAATATTCTTTGATGTATTCTTTTATGATATGATTTATAATTAGATGAATATCCTCAATCCTTTCCATTGATGTCGTATCCACAATTAGTGAGATATCGGCAAATTTAGCTAAAATTCTACGAGTAAATCATTTGCATTATAATCTTACAAGGTTTAGGGGGTTTGATAATATAACCTTAACATTTTTAATATTGTAATTTCCTAAATAACAGAGTGATAAATCAACATGAATGACAACTTTACCCCATTAGATAAATTTACTATCTAACGGGGTGAATTCTATCACACCCCCTTAATGTCGAAGTAACCACTTCCATAATGGAATAATCTTGATAGTTGTTCCCTCTATTTCTACCTCCCCTTTTTCATCTTCAGTGATAATTACAAGATTGCTTGCATTCAGTTCATTCTTTGCTGCCAATAAACCTTCAATTTCTCTATTTCTCGTTCTCTTGTCTGTTAATGAAAAACAAACCTGGACAGCATCTTCAATTTTTAATCCTCTTTTTAATACAAAGTCAACTTCTTGACCTTTTTTTGATTTCCAGTAGAAAATCTCTTTGTTTCTCCTTTTTAATTCTAGAAACACCATATTTTCGTAAACATGTCCTATATTTTCAGAGAATTTAAAAGCAACTGAATTGCTTAATGCCGAATCAACTGAGTAAATTTTAGAAGGGTTATAAATCTGCCTTTTAACTGAGTAGGAAAATAAGTCCACTTTGAAAAACAAAAAGACATTGTCTAGCATCTCTAAATAGTTCTTTATAGTATTGAGACTCTTTACACCTACCATATCCCTGAGATTTTTGTAACTTTGTATTGTCCCTATATTTGAAGCCAAAAATAAAGTAAGTTCTTTTATCTCTTTTATATTTCTTATTGAATATCTCGCAATTACATCTCGGTAAATTATATCTTTAAGGTATTGTTCTAGAAGTGTATTATCACTAATCTTTAAGACCTCAGGGAAACCACCTAACTTAAGATACTCCTTAAATAATTTTTTTATTTCTATTCTCTTCTCTCGCGAGTAAAAATCTTTCCCAGTTACTGAATATTTCCTTAAAGATAAAAATTCATTAAAGGAGAATGGATAAACAATTAGTTGCCTATTTCTTCCTGTCAATGCAGTAGATATTTCAGAACTCAACAATGTTGCATTTGAACCAGTTACAAATATTTTTATATCCTCAAATTCATAAAGTCTATTTACCCATTTCTCCCAGCCTTTCACATTCTGAATTTCATCTAAGAAAAAGTATTTTCTCGCCCTGGGATGATAAATTTCAAGAAATATTTCATAAACTTGCTCAAAGTCTTTAATATCAAATTCTGTAAATCTTTCATCTTCAAAATTTAGGGGGTGGAATAAAATAAACTATACATTTACAACTCTAATATTGTTTGATAATAGTTATTTATACTTGTTACTTGTAAAAGTTATTCTATTCCACCCCCTTAGATAGAGAATATTATCGTGTGGGACACTATATTTTTCAATAATATCATCGCAAATTAATCTCATAAGCGAGGACTTGCCACCTCTTCTTATTCCTGTAATTATGATGATTTCCCTTTGTTTTAGAAAGGTGTTAATATCCTTCTGAATTTCTCTTTTAACAAGTTCAGTCTTTGTTAAAAACTTCTCTTTATGTTCAACTACTAATTCTTTTAATTTTTCTTTTTCCATATATTACACTACAATTGAAATATTTTGAGCAATATATTGCAATAGAAAAATAATGTGTTTAGCAATAATAAATAGAAAAAAGTGTCAACCATATTTAGGACTTGACAGGACATACCCTCCTAAAAGATGGGAGGGTAAACCCTCCTAAAAGATGGGAGGATAAACCCTCCTAAAAGATGGGAGGGTAAACCCTCCTAAAAGATGGGAGGGTAAACCCTCCAGAAAAATGGGAGGGCAAGCCCGCCAAAAAGATGGTGGGCAGGCAAGAAGGGGATTTTATTCGTCTGAACTCCACTAAAAGAATGTGAAGTCCAATCTTGAAAGATTGGGAAAGCTCATTTACTAAAAAATTCTTTTATCTTTTCTGATACATATTTAATCTCATCTTCTTTTAATTGCTCTGACATTGGAAGAGACAAAATCTCATTAGCATATTGTTCATTAATAGGGAAATCACCTTCTTTATAACCTAAATCTTTATAAGCCTTCTGCAGATGGCAAGGAATAGGATAATGCATTCCTGTATAAATTTGATTATCTTTTAGAAATTGCATAAGTTCATCTCTTTTTTGAGTTCTTATTACAAATAGATGATAGACATGTTTGGCTTCTGGCATTTCTGCTGGAAGAATAATTTCTTTACAATCACTCAAATACTTTCTGTACAAA
>JAGGUR010000048.1 GCA_021158425.1 Candidatus Cloacimonadota bacterium
ATTCAACCTATTATCTCCGCTTGTCTGTTAAGGATATAAATGGGAATAACTTTGTAGATATAATAAAAGTCAATATTGATAAATCGCCTCCAGAATTCATTGAAAATACAACCTCAATTAGCACCCGTTATAATTTTGATAAAAAAAACTATTATATTTTATCAGTTACTGATGAGCCCGTAAAATTCAAAGCAACTTGCTTTTCTTCAGAAGTTGATAGTTTCTTAATTATTGATAACAAATTCTCACGAGTTGCATCACTTAGACTACCTGAAAATTTACCTGATACCCAACTCTCGTTCTTTATAGATATTACTAATAAATCTGGATTAAGTAATTCAACGGAAATTTTCTGTGATACGATAAATATTGATAATTCTTCAATTGCAACAAGTGGCTTTGAAAAATTATCTGAATATCCAAATGCAGGATATTTATGTCCCAATAATTATGATATAAATAATAATGGGAAAAAAGAATTAGTATTTATGGAATTTCCAGAAGAAGGCACTTATGGACAGGTAAAGTTTTGTGAAGAAAATAATAATAATGACCTAATTCTTAAATATACTATGCCTGTTGAATTTCAGCCCTGGAGCATTGGTGATAGTAATGGCGATGGAAAATTTGAGATAGTAGGTAATATCGGAGATTCAATACTTATTTATGAGGCTACTTCTGAAGATACTTTTCCAAATAGTTTCATCTTTGGAAAAAGAGGTATTGGAGGATTATACGGTTGTGCATTTCAAGATTTAAATGGTAACGGTCGTGATGAATTATTAGTAAATACAATACTTGATTCTCAGAAAACGGCTTATAGAATTTACACCAGAATAAATAACAATTTTGAATATATAGATCGCCATATATTGAACAAAACTCATACATATTCAAAAAATCAACTTAGTCCACATATACAGTTTGGCGACTTAGACAACGATGGGCTACTTGACATTCTCCTTTCTGATATTGATGGCGATATTTTAATTTACGAAGCGAAAAGTTTGAATTCATTAAATTTTGAAATTAAAGATACCTTATCTATTCCTGTTCCATATGCTTACTATTCTGGTATAGGAGATTTTAATGGGGATGATACAACTGAATTTGTTGTGGGAGGATATCACGAAGATATTATGAATCCTGATAACCAACTTTGGTATTTTGGTGTCTTTAAATCATCTGGAGATAATCAATATGAAATGGTTGATTTCACTGAGATTTCCGGAGTTTGCTCCAAAAATGGACTCTGTGTCGCAGATTTAGACCCTGATAAGCATAACGGTGATGAAGTAATTATTGCCGCCTCACCAGATATCTACATATATAAATTACAGGATAATGAATTCAAGCCTATCTGGGTTGGTAATTCGTATCGGTCTTATTATCCGATTTCTCTGGACTTAGATAATGATAATATTAATGAATCTGTTGCTTTTAACCAAAAGGACGGGCAGGACTCTCTTCGATTAGTTCTTTATCATTATCCTGATAATATAATTGATGTGCCAATCCCACAAAATTTTACAGCAATACCTATAAATAAAAATTCTATTAGGTTAAATTGGCGTTCTGTTTCGGATATAGATTCATTCAAAATCTATCGCACCTCATCATTTGATTCAATATCATTTTCTCTTGATGATACAATTAATACCTTTATTGATACAAGCGTCTTTGCAGATACTTTTTATTTTTACCAGGCTTCAGCAATAAAAAATGGAATTGAAAGCTATAAAACATTAAAAAAATTAGCAGTTCCTACTGACCCACCAATACTTGACTCAATAAAGATGATTTCTTTAAACTCATTGCAACTTGATTTTACTAAGCCTTTGAACCAATCTTGTTTGAATATAGCAAACTATAAAATTAAAAACTTTGGATATCCAGAATCTGCTGTTCTGGGTCAGACTGGGAAAAGAATCCTATTAGGTTTTGGCCATTTATTCAGCGAAGAAGACTCTCCATATACGATAAAAATCAAAAACCTTGAAGGCTTTTATAATACACCTATGCAAGATACAATCGTTACATTCATTTATGAAAGAGATGTTACCAGACCATATATTAAAGATTGCACATATCTTACTAAAAAGGAAATTCAACTTACATTTAGTGAAAGCATAAAACAATTATCTGCTACAAATATAGACAATTATGAGTTAATCTTTCCTGAAGAAGTAGAAGAATGTGAAGTTATCAGCGTTAGTTATGACGATAATAAGGTCATTATCAGACTTTCAATACCACTAAAACCAATAGGAAAATCATACTTTATCAAAGTCAGTAATATTGAAGATTTGTCAGGAAACATAATCTTGCCAGGAAAAAATATTATTAAGATATCTATTCCTATTGAAGATTTAGATGCGGTTGAAGTGTTTCCGAATCCTGTTCTAACTAATCAAAATAAATTATATTTCCAAAACCTGCCCACATCAGGAAAGGCTAATATATATATCTACAATTTTGCTGGAGAACCTGTGAAAAAAATTACTACTTCCAATCTTACAGAAGGTTACAATACTGCAGAATGGAATCTTTGCAACGATTCAGAAAAAAAAGTTGCATCAGGAATTTATTTTTATTTGATAAAATATAACGACAAAGTTAAAGAAGGTAAAATTGGAATTATTAGATAAGGAAAGGAGATAGGGAGATAAAGGAGATAAATAATTATCTCCATATCCCCTTTATTTAGAGATATGATATCTTATGATTGGCAACAAAGGCTAAAAAAAGACTGCAAAGATTTTTTAAATAATAAAATTCCAAATAGGGATTACGACTTTGAAATTATATATAATGCATATCCAGAAAGGGTTAATGGAGAAATTCCTCAATATGTAACTACATTTGTTGCAAAAGAATTAGCAAAGGTAATTTCACGAAAACCAGACCAATTTATTGATTTTCTTCAATTCATCCAAAAAAATAAGGGAGATGTTGGGAAAAAAATCTTTAATATAATTATGCAGAAGGTTGCTCTAAAAAATCCAGAAAAATATGACCAGATGTTAATTAAACTGATTAAAGAAACTGAAGATGAAAGCAGTTTAAGAAAGATATTTGACAATATAATATTTCCTCTTTTAAAAAAGTATCCTGAAAGATATATTGATGAACTCATTGAATGGCTTAGAGTAAATAATAATAAATATATTATTGAAAATATATTCAAATCTTTAAGTAATTACATCAAAATAAACAAAGAGAAAGCAAAAGATATTTTCGAAAATTGTGAATCTTTCTGGAATTCGGAAAACCAATTTATCCGTGCCGGTAATATCAAAATATTGAAAAGAATATTCAGAGTTAATCCCGAATTATACCGAGAAATCTACAACAGTTATCAATCTACATATAATCCAAATTTCATTGAGATATTAGCTTCTGGTGTAACTGAGGATTCAAAAATAATTAGACAGCTTATTGAGAGGTGGAACAAAAGTGGTAATATTAGAATCAGAAAAGCAGCTGTTATTGCGAATAAAAATATTGCAAAAATTAAGAAAAAATAATGGCACAAGAATATATCACAAAGCAAGGACTTGAAAAATTAAAATTAAGATTATATCATTTAATCCAAAATGAAAGACCGAATATTATAAAGCAAATTACTATTGCTCGTCAGTTTGGAGATCTTAGCGAAAATGCAGAGTATCACGCTGCAAAGGAAAAACAACGCTTTATAGAAACGGAAATTGCAAAACTACAACAAAAAATTGCTACTCTTAAGATTATCAATTCAGATAAAATCAACAAAAATGAAGTTAGATTCGGGGCTGAAGTTGAGTTGATTAACTTAAACAAAAATACAAATGTTAGATACAAAATTGTGGGTGAGGATGAAACAGGAAAAGAAAAAAGTATTAGCTCCGTTAGGGATAAATCATTAACAGGAATTAGAAAAATTTCTTGTAATTCTCCTATTGCAAGAGCATTATTAGGGAAAAAAGTCAGTGACGAAGTAATGGTTAAAGTCCCGGCAGGAATAATTAAGTATAAAATTAAAAACATAAAATATTGGAGGTGAAAGGATGAGTAAATACCGTATCGGGTGGCTTCCCGGAGATGGCGTAGGAAATGATGTAATGGAAGCTGGAAAAATTATTCTGGACAAAATCAATCTAAATGCTGAATATATCCCAGGAGATGTGGGCTGGAAATTCTGGTGTAAAGAAGGAAATCCATTACCACAACGCACTATAGATATGTTAAAAACTGTTGACTGCACTTTGTTTGGCGCTATTACTTCAAAACCAAAGGAAGAAGCGGAAAAAGAACTTGCCCCAGAATTGCAAAATAAAGGATATGTGTACTCAAGCCCTATTGTTCGCCTTAGACAACTATTTAATCTTTATATAAATCAAAGACCATGCAAAGCATATCCTGGAAATCCATTAGTTTATAGAGAAGATATTAACCTTATCATCTTTAGAGAAAATACTGAGGGGCTTTATTCTGGTATTGAGTATCATCCTTTGCCTGATGAGATTTACTATGCTTTGATAAAAACCCATCCGAAAATGAAAAAATTCAGTGAAATTCCACAGAAAGATTTGGCACTCTCTTGCAGAATATTTTCTCGCGAAGCCTGCAGAAAAATTGTAAAGTCTGCATTTAAATACGCCGATGAGCATAATTGCCCATCTGTTACCGTTATTGAAAAACCAAATGTAATCAGGGAAACAAGTGGCTTAATGATACGAGAGGCAAGAAAAGTAGCACAGGATTATCCGCATATTCCCTTATGGGAAGTTAATGTTGATGCAATGGCAATGTGGTTGATAAAAAATCCACAAAAATATTCTGTTCTTGTTACTTCAAATATGTTTGGGGATATAATTTCAGATTTATCCGCTCAACTCGTTGGAGGTTTGGGTTTTGCCTCAAGTGGTAATATTGGCGATAATTTTGCACTTTTTGAACCGACTCACGGAAGTGCACCCAAGTATGCTGGACAGTATAAAGTAAATCCCACTGCTATGATTTTAAGTATAAAGATGATGCTGGAGTATTTAGGAGAAATAGAATTGGCGAATAAACTTGAAAACGCTGTAGCAGAAACCATTCGTGAAGGGAAAGTAAGAACCTATGATTTGGGTGGAAATTTCTCTACACTGGAAATGGCAGAAGAGATTGCTTCTAAAATTTAAAAAAATTGATTATAAACTAACAAGGAGATTTGATGACTGAAAAGGAAAGCAAAGGCAAGAAATTAGAAAAAAAATTAGCTTACAAAAGAAAATGCTTTTGGGAGAAAGCCTCAAATTTTGAACAAAAACAAGCTTATGAATTCTCAAAAGGATATTGTAATTTTCTTGATGAAGGAAGAACAGAAAGAAAAGTTGTGGATATCGCAAAAAGAATTTTGATAAAAAACGGTTTTGTTGAAATTGGTGATAAGACCCCTAAAAATGTAAATAAACTATATAAAATAAATAGAGGCAAAAATATTGCCATTGCTAAACTGGGTAAACAAAGCATAAGCAGGGGTTTCAATCTCATTGTCGCACATATTGATTCTCCACGAGTTGACCTCAAACAAGTTCCTTTATATGAAGACTCAAATACAGGATTAGCTCTAATGCATACTCATTATTATGGCGGTATCAAGAAATATCAGTGGATGTCAATTCCTCTTGCAATATATGGGGTTGTCGTGAAAGAAAATGGTGAAAAAATAGAAAT
>JAGGUR010000006.1 GCA_021158425.1 Candidatus Cloacimonadota bacterium
CGAACTTTCTTCCTTCACTGGCAGAAATCCATTCAAGACGCAAACGGTTTGGGTTAATTCCCATTTGGTCTAAATATTTCTTAAGCAAAATTACTCTTCGTTGTGTTTTATAATTTCCAGTTTGGTAGTGACAGTCACCGGGATGGCAACCTCCGATAAAAACTCCATCCGCACCATTTTTAAATGCCAACAAAATGTATTGTGGATCAACACGGGAAGAACATAATGTTTTTATTACAACCCCATTTGGAGGATATTTCATTCTGGATGTCCCAGCCAAATCAGCACCAGCATAAGTGCACCATTTACAGAGAAAACATACTATCTTTGGTTCAAAGTCATTCATCTTTTTCCACCTTTCAAAATTTATTCAGTAGAAAGAATAGCTTTTATCATGTTACTAATTTGCTTATCCGTCAGATTTTTCTGCTGAGATGCTCCAGAAGGGCAAGCACTGATGCAAGCTCCACATCCTTCACAAAGAATATCATTCACAGTAGCAATTTTTTCAATCTCATCAAATTCACGAGCGCCATAAGGGCAGGTTCCAATGCAAATTTTACATCCTGAACACAAATCTTTATCAACAGTAGCAATGATTGGAGAATGATGTATTTTATCACTGGAAAGTAAAGCAAGTGCTTTTGCAGCTGCACCGGAAGCTTGAGAAACCGAATCTGGAATATCTTTTGGTCCTTGAGAAGCACCAGCAAGATAGAATCCAGCTTGTAAGCTTTCAACAGGTCGCAATTTCGGATGTGCTTCAACTAAGAATCCAGCCTCATCTGTATTTAATTTTAATCTTTTAACTAATTCATCAGTTCCATAGCTTGGCACAATCCCCATTGCCAATACAACCATATCCGCGGTTATCTCTATCTTTTTCCCAGAAAGTGTATCCATTCCATGAACTATCATTTTGTCGCCTTCTTTATAAATTCTGGCAACTTTACCTCTAATGTAAAGAATTTCTTCTTCTGAAACTGCTTGTTGAACAAACTCTTCGTATCTCTTACCACCTGAACGAATATCAATATAGAAAATATAAGGCTGTCCATCTGAAACTTTATGCTTGTAAAGTTTAGCGTGCTTCAGCGTATACATACAGCAGATTCTGGAGCAATAGGACAGATGTCTTTCCGGGTCTCTTGAGCCTGAACATTGTACAAAGACGATTTCTTTTGGAATTTTGCCATCGGACGGTCGTCTCATTTCTCCACCGGTTGGACCTGTTGCAGAAAGGATTCTTTCAAATTGCAAACTTGTAATCACATCAGGATATTTTCCATAACCATATTCTGCCATATTTTCAACAGGATACAAATCATAACCAGAAGCGACAACAATTGCACCGATTTTTTCTTCAAAAATTTCAGGTTTTGCATCGTAGTTTATTGCGTCTGCTTCACATTTTTCACGACATTTTCCACAAGCAATTGGTTCAAGACCCAAACAATTTTCAACATCAAGGGTATATGTGGCTGGAATCGCTTGTGGAAATGGAATATAGATTGCCTTGCGCCAGGATAGGCCTTCTTCTTGCTCATTTGGAACTAAAACAGGACAGACATCAGTGCAGTCATCACATAGATTACATTTATCAGGGTCTACATACTGGGCTTTTCTTTTTATCTTTACATTGAAATTTCCAATATATCCTTCAACTGATTCTACTTCACTATTAACATAAAGTTTGATGTTTTTATGCTTGCTGAGCTGAACCATTTTTGGAGTCAAGATACATTGAGAGCAGTCAAGCGTGGGAAATGTTTCGGAAAGTTGTATCATATGTCCACCAATGGAAGGTTTTTTTTCAACAACAATAACCTCATATCCTGCATCAGCAATATCAAGTGCCGCCTGAATACCAGCAATGCCTGCACCGATTACCAATGCTTTTTTTGTTACAGGAGCTGATACAGGGAATAATGACTCATTGAGTTTCAACTTCTCAATGGCTGTTTTGATAATTAGATTCGCTTTTCTTGTTGCTTCTTCTTTATTTGTATGAACCCAACTGCATTGTTCACGAATATTAGCAATTTCACATTGATATTGGTTTAATCCTGATTCTTCTATCACACCTTGAAATGTGGATTCATGAAGCGTAGGAGAACAAGCTGCAACAACCACAGCGTCTAAATTTTTCTTCTTAATGGCTTCTTTTATTAAATTTTGTCCAGGGTCTGAACACATAAACATATAGTTTTCAATATGTGCAACTCCTGGATAATCTGCAAGTTGCTCTGTTAATTTTTCTACATCAACAGTATCTTTGATATTTACACCGCAGTGGCAAACAAAAACACCGATTTTTTTCATTTTTCCTCTAATTTAATGATTCCCATCTCTTTGACTGGACTGGACCCTGCTCTTTAAGATATTTAACAAATGTATCAATAAAACCAGCAAATGCTTTTGCTTGCCTGCCTGCATACCATTCTAATTTTATTCTTTCAGGATTTAGTCCAGCATCTTTTATTTTCTTTTTAAGAGCATCTACTCTTTCTTTTGTTTTCTTACTCGCTCCGGGATAAGGAGATTCGCCAGGATGACTTCCACTTATCAACACACCATCAGCCCCATTTTTTATTGCATATAAAATATGTTTGTCGTCTAACATTGAAATTGAAAGAAGTCTAATTATTAAAGCATTTGGTTTATATTCCATCCTTCCGATACCAGCAAGGTCTGCTGCCTGATAAGCACCAATATTACTAAAAAAGCACACAATTTTAGGTTCAAATTCCTTACCTTTTACAACCTTCTTATCCTTTTCTAATATAGCATCTATCATATTATAAATTTGCTGGTCAGAGAGGTTCTTTTGCTCTAATGCATCTTCAGGACATTCCGGAATGCAAAAGCCACATCCTTTACATTTCATTTCATCAATGACAGCGATATTTTGAACTTCATCAATAGTAATTGCATCAAAAGGACATTTCTCAATACAATCTCCACAGCCATTGCATTTTTTATCATTAACTTTTACAACAACTGGCGATTTTTCTATAGTATCATGAGCCAATAATGATAACGCTTTTGAAGCCGCCCCAGAAGCCTGTGCAACAGTTTCAGGTATATCTTTTGGTGCCTGACAGGTTCCGGCAAGGAAAAATCCAGGATTAACAGTTTCTACTGGTCGTAATTTAGGATGTGCTTCTGTGAGAAATCCGGATGTTCCTTCTGAAAGATTAAGTTTTCTTGCCAGTTCATCAGTTCCAAAACTTGGTATCATTCCTAATGCGAGAACTACCATATCCACTTTGGCTTCAATTTTTTTGCCGGAGAGAGTGTCAAAAGCATTGATAATCATTTTACCATTTTCTTTATAAATACGGGATACCTTACCTCGGATATAAACTAACTTTTGCTCCAATTGTGCTGTTTGGATAAACTCTTCATAATCTTTTCCTGTTGCTCTAATATCAATATAAAAAACATAAGCCTGTCCATCCGGCACCTTATTTTTAAACATTTTTGCCTGTTTGGCTGTATACATACAGCAGATTTTTGAGCAATGAGAAAGATGCCTTTCCGGGTCTCTTGAGCCAGCACATTGGATAAATGCAATTTCCTTTACCGGCTTTCCATCGGATGGTCGTAACATTTTTCCACCTGATGGACCAACAGCAAAAATAAGCCTTTCAAATTGCAGTCCACTAACAACATCCGGATATTTTCCATAACCGTATTCTCCAATATTTTCCATAGGATATAAATCATATCCAGTTGCAACTATTACTGCTCCAACATTTTTTTCAATAGTTTCATCTTTTGCATCATAATTGATAGCACCTTCCTTACAGGCATCTTTGCATTTCCCACAAGCAATTGGGTTTAATCCCAAACAATTATCAATATCCAATGTATATGTATATGGAATCACTTGTGGAAACGACATATAAACTGCCTTACGATATGAAAGCCCTTCCTCGTATTCATCCGGAACAAGTACAGGACAAACATCTACACAATCTCCGCAACCAGTGCATATTTCTGGATTAATATATTGTGCTTTTCTTTTAATTTTGACCTTAAAATTACCCACAGCACCGTCAATTGATTCTATTTCGCTATTAACGAAGAGGTCAATATTCTCATTCTGGTCAACTTGAACCATTTTAGGGGTCAGAATACATTGTGAACAATCAAGTGTTGGAAAGGTTACTGATAATTGAATCATATGCCCACCAATGTATGGTCTCTTTTCCACTAAAAAAACTTTATGCCCTGCATCAGCAATGTCCAATGCCGCCTGAATCCCTGCAATTCCAGCACCTATTACTAATACATTCTTATTTGTTGGTGAAGATATTGGATATAGTGATTCATTCAATTTCAGCTTTTCAATCATAGATTTTATGATAAGAATCGCTTTTTTTGTAGCCTGTTCTCTATTAGAATGAACCCAACTGCATTGCTCTCTGATATTGGCTATTTCACATTGATATGGATTTAATCCAGCAGATGCGGCCGCTTTCCTGAAAGTTGCTTCATGCATTGTGGGTGAACAACTTGCTACAATTACCCCATCCAATTTTTTCTCTTTTATTGCATCCTTTATCATTTTCTGCCCGGGGTCAGAACACATAAAAGTATAATCAGTGCTATAGACAACACCACTATAATTGCCGATTTCTTTGGCAACCCTCTCCACATCCACTGTATCAGCAATATTTTCGCCACAATGGCAAATAAAAACTCCGATTCTTTTCATTCTATCCTCTTATATATTTAGCCACTAAGGCACAAAGACACAAAAAAATAATTCTTTTACTTTTTTCAAATATCATAAGTAAATCTTTTTGCTTTTTCTGCTCTTTCTTCTCACTTTTAAAAGAATAAACTAAAAAAACTTACTTCGTGCCTTCGTGTCTTGGTGGCACAAAGATTACATTTTTATATCAAACCTTTTTCTTTTAGTAATGGTTCTGGATTAACATAATGTAATTTCGCCCAATTTTTATCCCAGCCACAGCCTAATGCAATAGACATAAGTTCAGTAAAATAATAAACTGGCATTTGTTCAAATTCTACAAATTCTTCTGAGGTTTCTTTCTGCCGTTGGTCAAGATTAAAAGCACATAATGGACAAGATGTAACTATTGCTTCACATCC
>JAGGUR010000066.1 GCA_021158425.1 Candidatus Cloacimonadota bacterium
GACTCGCTTTATTGCGGGCAAAAATACGCTTAAGTTCTACTTTTATTATTTACGGTGTAAAATCAATCTTGCTGTCAACTGAAAGGCAAAATTCTGTAAGAATATTTATAGCACTTTCAACATCTTTTGCTGATACAACTTCTGTATAAGTATGCATATATCTGCAAGGAATAGACACAAGACCTGTTGCTACCCCTTCTCTTGTAACCTGAATTACATTTGCATCTGTGCCGGTTGGGCGAGGACTGGATTCAATTTGATATGAGATTTTTTTCTTCTTTGCAATATCAACAAGCATGGAAAATACTTTTGGATTTATATTTGGTCCTCTTGTAATAGAAGCACCTTCACCAAGTTTGACCTCACCAACTTTTTTCATTTCAACATCAGGCGTATCAGTGGCATGACAAACATCAATAGCAATTCCAATATCAGGATGAATACCATAAGCTGAAGTTCTGGCTCCGCGTAATCCTATTTCTTCTTGAACAGTGGCAACACTAAATAATGAGGCTTTAAGTTCATTTCTTCTTTTGAATACATTTTTCATCACTTCTGCCACGATAAATGCACCTATTTTGTCATCAAAAGCACGAGAGGTATAAATATCATTTCGCATCTCTTCAAAGTTTGGGTCATAAGTTATCGGGTCGCCAATGTCAATTAGTTTTTTAACCTCGTCCTTATCCTTTGCTCCAATATCAATGTAAAGCTGATGCGGTTTTAGAACTTTTTCTCTTTCTTCCTTTTCAAGAAGATGAATTGCTTTCTTCCCAGTAACACCAAGCACATCGCCGTTTCTTGTATGAATTCTAATTTTTCTACCCGGAATAATCCCAATATCAAATCCGCCTAATCTATCAAAATAGATAAAGCCTTTGTCGTCAATATATTTAACCTGAAAGCCGAGTTCATCCATATGACCAGCTAACATAATCCTGGGTGATTTGTCAGGATTTACAGATGCAATTGCGTTTCCATGTACATCAATTTTGATTTCATCTGAAAAGTTTTTCATTTCAGCAAACCAAATTTTTCGCACTTTGTCTTCAGAACCTGAAGGCGATGGTGTTTTCATTAAAGTTTCAAGAAATTGCATAGATTGCTTTTTCATTGGTTCTCCTTGATTTTTTTATTTTGCACTTGTACTATAAGATTTTAGTTTAGAACTTATTTAATATAATCATTTTTCAGAATTTTTGTCAACTTTTATCCAAATATTGTATTCGGTTTCGAAAGGCTTTCTCTCAACTTTTAAACCCATTACAGATTCCCCAAATAGTTTATCTTGAAAAATATTTGAATATCACCAAAGATATTATGGTAATTACTGATGTTGTTTAAGTTACATCCAAAGTAAATATTACTTAAAGGACTATATTCATAAGATAAAAGCAAGCTAGTAGAAAAAGTTTTGTTAAGAGTTCCATCCAAACCATATTCATCTTTGAAATTTAGTTTTACATACTTTCCTTGAGTTATATTGCGTAAGTGCATTTTATTTGCAATCATCCAGGTGATTTTATTTCGGAAGTTGTAAGAATAGTATTTTCGTTTCGCTTTAAAAGAAAAATAAAAATCTTCTTTTGCAATTTTTGAACTGATAGATATTCTCTTAAAGATTTTTGCATTTATTCCAGTTTCAAGGTAGTAATGCCAACCTGTAAATGAGTTATTCCAGTTAAGCTCCGAATCTCCATAATAGGGTTTTGAGCCAGTTGAAGAATCAAACCAATAATCAAATTGTCCTGAAATTCTTTTATGAGCATTGATTTCCAATTCAGTAGAATAGAAGTCTTTTTCTTTAAAATGGTCGTGATTAAGATTCAAATTGATTTCATTCCAGAAGTTGTTTTTCCAATCAAATTCTAAATCAGTCCAGGCATACTTCTCAAGTAGTTCATTCTTCATATCAAATTTTGCATTTGTTCCAATGTCCAATTCAATTTCGTTCAAAGATTTCTTAAAATTCCGAAACCAGAAAATATTATCTAATCCTAATTCTCTTCTTCCGATATAGTCATAACGCAGATACCCGGAGCCGAGCTGAAAATTTTCAGGAAATGAGTTCATCCATATTGCACTAAACATTGACTCACTTTGTCGCTCAAAACTTATCAAATGTGCCAGGGCATGTTTATTAATTTCACTATAAGTTGAGTCGCTCTGTTCCTCTTTGGATTTGGTTTGACTATAAGCAGATTGCCATTTTAATGTATAATTATGAGGAAATGCTAACACTGCATCAATAGAAAAAACTCGGTTTGAATAATAATTATTTAAATCATCATTGAAAGTTGCAAGAAGTCCGACTGATGACTCTTTCAGGATATTTTTTTTGATTCGCAAAAGATTATACAAATCATTTTTATTATCATTGATACCTTTATCAAGTGCTGATACAACACCTAAACTGAAGTTAGGATATTTACCACAAATTTTTATTCCAGAGATTGGATTCACAATATTACGAGTGTAAACTATATCCAGCATTCCTGTATTAAAGATGTCCATTCCTTGAGAGAAAAAAGGTCTTTTTTCCTCCAGCCAGAAAGGATTTCTTTGATTAATATCAATATTCAAAGGGTCAGCTTCTATCTGGGAATAATCAGGATTAAATGTTGTTGATAATGTTAGTTTTGAAGAGATATTATAGTTAACATTTATACCAATATCATAGTTATGCTCCCTGTTTTCTCTATCAAGATAAGATGATAAAAGATAGGGTAAGAATTCAAGATTTTTTCCGCTTTTTATATTCTTCAGTCCTTTTAGCACCCCTGCTTGAGCGAAATAATTACGGATTTTTCTTGTCCATGCTGGATAAATAGATGTTTCATTATTCTTTCTGTCTTTTCTTAAGCAGTAAAATCCCCATTCCTGATTTTCTTTGCTGTCATCAAAACTTAGAGAATTAAATGGAATAGCTACTTCAACTGTCCAGCAATCCTTATAAATTTTTGTACCCGTATGAATAATTATATCCCAGTTGTAATCAGTATATCCTGAAATAGAAGAAATAAAATCTTTTGGATTACCATAAGGGTTAATATTAATAATATATGCCTCACGATTACTATTGAATGTGTCAAAAGCAAAAGCAATCATATCGTCACCAGACCAAGCCTCGCGCGGTGCAACAGTTGCTTTTAGTTGCGAAATATTTGAGTCATAACAAATGAAGGCAAGATAAAAATAATTATCATCATAAGTGATATAAACATCAGTCTTTTCTTTAGGTTTTTGACCCTCTATTGGATTATAGGTTACTAACTCCGGAAGTGGCTTCCGATTTTTCCAGGCATCATCATCAATTATTCCATCTATTTTAGGTGGTATATTCGTCCTTGTTATTGGAATTTCTGTCTTTGCTGTTAATTCATTACAAGATAATATTAGAAAAATAAAAAGTATTAAAATTCTTTTTAAAAATGCAAAAGTTTCTTTGAAACTTGGTTTTTGTGTCATAGCTCTCTAAATTTATTTAAAGGAATTTTAAATTTCTAAAAAAAAATCTATCTAAAATTTTGACAAGTATTTTAGATAATTAAGCTAATTTAAATAAAAATAAATATGAATATTGCTGATTTTATTGACAAAAATATATTATTTATAATTTAAATATGTGGGTTCAAGGAAAATAATGCATTTTAACCATTTTAATGGTTTTTAGAGTGGACTCAAATATGTTAAAATAAATAAAATTTCATAATTAAATAATGGAGTTAAGAATGCTAAAAATAACTCATCATAATATTGGTTTTATACTTTTTATAACATTGCTAATATCAAACTGCACGACAAAATATTTTATTTCACCTAAACCGCCTGAAGAAATTAAGGTTGAGAGAATTCCATTAGCAGGTCCAGTTGCAAGTCGCTATTCAGAAATTTCAGGATTAGCCTGGTATAACGATTATTTGATTCTACTTCCGCAGTATCCTTCTCGGTTTGAATCTGATTATGATGGCAAGCTCTTTGCAATTCATAAAGATACAATAATTTCTTATTTGAATGGAAAAGCAGATTCAACTATTACTCCAATAGAAATTGATTTTGTTGCTCCAGGACTTTCTGATCAAATTAATGGATATGAAGGTTTTGAAGCAATTGCTTTTTTTGATAACAAGATATTTATGACAATTGAATCCTCTCCGAATAATATGCTTGGTTATTTGATTAGTGGTGAAATCCAAAGTGATTTGAGCACAATTACTTTAAATACTGATAAAATAACAGAGATTCAACCACAGGCTTCAATAAATAATGCAACAGATGAAACTATGCTTGTTACATCAGATAAAGTAGTTACCATATATGAAGGGAACGGGAAAAATGTAAATCCTTTTCCAATCGCACATGTATTTGACCATAATTTGAATTTATTAGAAACAATTTCATTCCCAAATATTGAATATCGCATTACTGATGCAACAGATTTTGATGTTGCTAACTATTTTTGGGTTATAAATTACTTTTATCCTGGAGATGAAAATGCATATAATCCATCCATTGATTCAATTTCAATAGTTTATGGTAAAGGGGCAACTCACTCTAAATATACAACAGTAGAAAGATTATTGAAATTAAAATATTCTGAATCTGGGATTACTTTGGTCCAAGAAGCACCAATACAACTTGAACTTATTAATGATAACAATGCTCGAAATTGGGAAGGAATTGTCAGATTAGATGATATTGGATTTTTGCTTGCAACAGATAAATATCCTGAAACTATTTTGGGATTTGTAAGGAGGTAACTTTGAGTCTTTAAGCATTCCCAATCCCCCCCGATATAATCGGGAGGGAGTGCTTCTGTCTCGGCTTGTCCGAGCCAAGACGGATGGGAATGAGAGGTTATATTTATTTTCTTTGTGTCTTTGTGTCTTTGTGGTTAGAAAGGATTTTCAGATGAAAAAAGAAATTAAAGCAATC
>JAGGUR010000082.1 GCA_021158425.1 Candidatus Cloacimonadota bacterium
AAAAATTCATACATTAATATTGTATAATTCTTTTTTAGGAGAAAAGATGGCAAAGAAAACGCCTTTCTATCAGATTCACAAAAAGAAAAATGCAAAGATACTACCTTTTGCAGGATATGAAATGCCAATACAATATGAAAAGGGAATAATACATGAACATCGTAAAGTGCGAGAATCTGTTGGAATGTTTGACCTTAGTCATATGGGAGAGTTTATTGTAAGCGGCAAAAAGCGATTAGAATTTGTTCAGAAAACAACAGTAAACGATGCCTCTGAATTGGTAGTGGGGCAGGTTCAATATACCAATATGTGCTATCCTGATGGTGGTATTGTTGATGACCTTTTGGTTTATCGGGATGAGGATATTTTTTACTTGGTAGTGAATGCTTCAAACATTGATAAAGATTTTGATTGGCTTGAGAAAAATCTCATAGACAATATGAGATTAGAAAATGTGAGTGATGAAACCGCATTAATTGGTGTTCAGGGACCTGATTCCGAGAAAGTTGTACAAAAGCTTGTAAATGATGAACTGTCAAATCTTAAATATTATCATTTCATCAGAACTAAGATTGATAATGTGCCAGTAATTCTATCTCGGACAGGATATACTGGTGAGGATGGGTTTGAGATTTATTTTACTGATTTAGACAAAGCAGAAGAGGTGTGGCAAAAAGTAGAAAAAGCCGGAGAAGAATTTGATATTGAGCCTATTGGGCTTGGTGCCAGGGATACATTGCGTTTAGAAATGAAATATCCCCTTTATGGAAATGATATTGATGAGAAGACCAATCCTCTTGAAGCTGGACTTAGATGGATTGTGAAATTTGATAAAGGGAATTTTATTGGGAAAGAATCACTTTTAAAAATCAAATCAGAAAAGATACGAAGAAAATTAGTGCCCTTTGTAATGAAAGAAAACGGAATACCGCGTCCTCATTATGAGATTTATAAAAGTGGTAACTTAATAGGGGAAGTAAGAAGCGGAACAATTTCTCCCAGCCTGAATGTTGGTATTGGAACAGGTTATGTGAAAAGAGACTTTATGAAAAGCGGCACTGAGATTGACATAAAAATTAGAAATAAATTTCTAAAAGCCGAGATTATTAAACCACCATTTTATAAAAATGGTACAATAAAAAAATAGAAAATTAATTGAGGTGATGGAATGGTAAAAGATGATTTAAAATACACAGACACACATGAATGGATAAAGATTTCTGGTAAAGAAGCAACAATAGGTATAACAGATTACGCTCAAAAAGAACTTGGAGATATTGTCTATGTAGAATTACCGGAAATTGGGGCTGAATTGGCGGCAAAAGAGATATTAACCACTGTGGAGGCAGTCAAAGCGGTTGAGGAAATATATATTCCTATCAGTGGCAGAGTCATTGATGTAAATTCTAAACTTGCTGATACCCCAGACCTTCTTAATTCAAGTCCTTATGATGAGGGATGGATTGCTAAAGTTGAGATTATGGATGAAGATGAAATTGAGAATCTGCTTTCTGCTGAGGATTATAAAAAGTTGATTGGAGAATAGAATACTTTTTAGAAAAATCCAGGCAATGAGGATTTCCATTCTCCAGAAGAATGGAAAGAGACCCATCATATCCTCTTCTTGAGAAAAGGACTCCAAATATTTTATCTATTTCCTTTTACTCTTACAATCGGATAGAAAATAAGTATAAAACCAGATAATATAATAAGCGCTATTCCAATCCCAAGATTATCAGTTAGAAGTCCCATCACAGGAGAGAGAATAGCAATTATTATAGTTTTTAATTGTGATTCTACTGAAAGTCCTGTTGCCATTATTTTTGGCGAAATATTTTCACTAATATAACCTACATTTAAGGGTCTTCTAATATTTTGTGCTGCATATAAAAGGACAAAAATCAGGACTGTCAAAATCTTTATATTAACTGCATAAAATAATCCAGACGAAAGTGTAAATACAATTCCAATTATAAAACTTATATTTATTGCAAGTTCTAATGAACCGAACTTTTTTGAGAATCTGCTCGCATTTCTTGAAGCATATGATGTAAGCAAATAGATGAAAAAGTATGTTATTGAAATGACTATCGTGCTTCTTTTGTCCTGTAAAGAAAGTAATATAGGAATTGATAGTGCATAAGTTTTTAAAATTGGCTGAAGATAGTCTTTTATTGTTTTAAACAATCCATCATACAAAGAGGAATTGAATAGTGCTTTGATAAGAAAGGAATTTTTGAACAGCTGAAAAAAGTCTGAAACCGTATTTTGGAAATTCTTTATTGTTGCTTTCAGAATGTTTCCTTTTTCAGTTTTCTTGATTTCACCATTTAATTCATTAGGATAAGAAATCATAAGGAAAAGTTCAAAAATATACGGTATTATGGAGGCTAAAAATACAATTTTATAACTCCCTGAATAGAAAACAAGAACGCCAGCAATTAAAGCAGATATTGCAGAACCAAACTGTGAGAAACCTCGTGTATGTCCGTAATATTCTACCTTCAGATGAGAGATATTCTTAATTTTCAGATATTCAAAAATCATTGCCTTATGAGTGCCAGAGCGAAATGCCTCACCTAAACCAAATAGTAACATTGCAACTATGTAGATACTAAATTTAGGAAAGAAATAAAAAATAATAAATGATAGAATATAGGAAATGAAAGCTGATATCATAGAATTCTTTCTACCATAAGTATCAGCGATGAATCCTGTTGGTATTTCAAAAATATTTGTAGAAATTTCTCTTACGGAAAAAAGCGTGCCTATTTCTAAGAATGACAAGCCCATTTCACGGAAAAAGAGGATTATAAATGGGTCAAAAAAACGCAGATTTTTTAGAAATCCATAGCTACAGAATTTGTAATATTGGGTATCTTTAGGTATCATTTAAATTAGATATTATTTCGGAGTGCGAAAACGAGCTCCGATTTATCGGAGAGAACTTTTCGCAAACCACAAGACTGCCATAAGCTGAAAGTTCGTCGTCCCGATTAAATCGGGATTCCTCATTTCAGCACTCCGACTCAACTAATTTTTAAAATTCTTTCTTGAATCAAACTCCAGACTTGCGCAAGCCTATCTTGAAATTCTGAAAGAGTTGAGTTGTTTTCTATTATAATAAAATCTCTTTTTTGGGTTGGCTTTTTTTGTGAGGAAATTCGTGAAATTGCATCTTTATTAGAGAGATTTTTATAGGTCATTAAACGCTTAATTTGAATAGATTTTTTTGTGGTGATTAATATCACATAGGTACAAATTTCATCTAAATTCCAATCTAAAAGAAGTGCCGCATCAATTATTATAATAGTCTCATTTAGTGATTCTATACTATGCAAAATTTTTTTTATCAAAATCGGATGCACAATATTATTAAGTTTTTTTAATCTGTCTTGATTTCGAAAAACAATCTTGCCAAGTTCTTGTCTATTTATTTGATTTTCTGAAATCACATCTTTTCCAAATGCAGAAAGGATTTTTTCTTTTACTTCTTCTTGTTGCAGAATTTGATGTCCGATTCTGTCCGCATCAATAACAGGGATTCCTTTCTTATAAAAGAATTTTGCCGCTGTTGTTTTTCCAGAAGCTATTCCGCCAGTAATGCCAATAATTACTTTACTTTTTAGCCACAAAGGTTCAAAGTCATCAAGATTATTTTTTATAGTCATAAGATTCAGACTTATTCTTTGTGTCTTGGAGCCTTGGTGGTAGAATTAGAATTTTCTATTTCTCTAATTCATCCATCAAAGTTTGAGAAAGAATGTCTATGGAAACTTTCTCGTTTATAACTCCATTTTTTACCGTAGAAATTTTACCTGTATTTTCTGAAACTATTATTACTAATGCATCTGTCTGCTCTGAAATGCCAATTCCTGCTTGATGACGAGTTCCATATTT
>JAGGUR010000129.1 GCA_021158425.1 Candidatus Cloacimonadota bacterium
AATTCGCAAGAAAAAATTCTAAAATAAGATTAATAGTTCAACCAGAGAGAAAAGGAAAATCATCTGCAATAAATCTCTTCCTAAATGAAGCAAAAGGTGATATTTTTGTAATAGAAAGTGCTGACACGATTCCTGCCAAAGACACGATTGAAAAACTTGTTTTACCATTTCTTAATAAGAAAATCGGAATGACAGGCGGCAGACCTGAACCAATAAATAACCCCAGAAGTTTTATCGGCTTCGCTGTTTATATGCTCTGGAGACTTCATCATAAAATGGCTATGATTTCGCCAAAACTTGGAGAGATGGTCGCATTCAGAAATTTAGTAAAAGAAATTCCAGAACACAGCCCTGTTGACGAGGCAAGCATTGAAGCGATTATCAGAAATTATGGATTAGAAAAAAAATATATTCCTGAAGCGATTGTTCATAATAAGGGTCCAGAAAATGTAGGTGACTTTTTGAAACAACGTCGCCGTATTTATGCTGGACATCTCTGGTTGGAAAAGAATCAAAATTATAAAGTCGTATCTCAAAAATCAGGCTTGATTATAAAATTAACTATGAAAGAACTTTCATTAAATATTATTAAAGATGCAAAGATAATTTTCACAATATTTTTGGAAGTTTTGGGAAGATTTTTAGGCTGGTATGATTTTAAAATATTAAAGAAAAATCCATATAAATGGGAGATTGCAAGGTCAACGAAAGATTTAGGTAAGAAATGAAATAATACATGGAGCCTCTGAGTCCAAAAGGAGAAAAATGAAAAAAATAATTGCATTTTTATTATTAGGTTTATTTATAAATTCAATGCTGTTTGCAAAAGAAGTTTCTATAAAAAAGGCAGAACAGATAGCAAAAAATCTTTATTATGAAAAAGTTAATCAGTTTGAAGCCGTCAAATACGAAGAAATCAAATTTACAGATAAATTTACTATTAGTGATAAAGCAAATCCTCTTTATTATATATTTAATCTGACGAATAATAAAGGATTTGTAATTATAGCCGCTGAAGATAATGTGTATCCTATTTTAGGCTATACATTTAAAGCTAATTATAGTGAAATAAATCAACCCCCTGCTTTTACTGCGTTAATGGAAAGCTACAAAAAACAGATAGCTTTTGTTCAAGAAAATAACTTAAAAAGTACATCTAAAATTAATTCAGTTTGGGATAGATATAGCTCAAAGTCATTTGAACCAAATAAAAATAAAGATAATGTGGGACCTTTGTTAACAACATGCTGGGACCAGGACCGCTATTATAATGAATTTTGTCCTGTTGACCCAAATGGTGCAGACGGTCATGCAAGAGTTGGTTGTGTGGCAGTGGCAATGGCACAAATAATGAGGTATCACAGTTATCCATTTCAGGGGACAGGTTCACATGGTTATAATTCAAATTATGGATACCTCTATGTTGATTTTGGTGCTGCCAGATACCATTGGAACAATATGCCTGATTATTTAACTGACTATAATTCAGAGGTTGCGAAAATATGCTACCACTGTGGTGTCTCAGTAGAGATGATGTATGGTCCCGAAGGTTCTGGAGCATATTCTAGTGATGTAGGTCCTGCATTAATTACTTATTTCAATTATTCTCCATCTGCACATTTAGAATATAAATGGGATTATACTCCAACAGAATGGGAAAATCTTTTAAGAACTGAACTGGATTCTTTTAGGCCAATGTATTATAGTGGCTCTGGCCCTGGAGGCGGACATGCCTTTGTTTGCGATGGTTATCAAAGTGATACCTATTTTCATTTTAATTGGGGATGGGGTGGTTTGTATAATGGGTATTTTTATGTATCAAATCTTAATCCGGGTACACATTCTTTTAATGATTGGCAAGCCGCTCTTATCAATCTCAAATCTCCTTTACCACCTGTCGCTGATTTTACAGTTAATACAACAACAGTACTTACAGGGAGCAGTATAAATTTTATTGACCTTTCCGCAGGCATACCAACAAACTGGTCATGGGAATTTAATGGCGGAACTCCTGGGTCCTCTAATGAACAAAATCCTGTAAATATTACCTATAATACACCTGGAATATATGATGTTACTTTAACAGTAACCAATTCCAATGGCTCAGATAATATAACTAAAATAAATTATATTACTGTTAGCGATAGTGCTTTGCCTGTAGCCGATTTTACAGTTAGCGATACAATTGTTGCTACTGGCACCTCGCTTAACTTTACTGATTTATCTTTGAATGCTCCCGATTTATGGCAATGGGAATTCATTCCTAATACAGTAACTTTTGTTAATGGAACAAGTGCAAATTCCCAAAATCCAGAAGTGCAATTTAATGAACCCGTTAATTATACTATTTCTCTAACTGCTACAAATTCAAATGGCGACGATGTTATCACAAAAACAAATCTGATTTATGCTGGGGGCTTGCCGTTACCTTATACAGAAGATTTTGAGTTAGGTTTTTTCAAAGATATGTGGACAATTGTAAATCCTGATTTTGGTATTACCTGGGATGGCTATTACAAACTCTCAGGAAATCTGCCAAGTCGTAAAGCAG
>JAGGUR010000134.1 GCA_021158425.1 Candidatus Cloacimonadota bacterium
AAGATGGCAATTCCTCTGTAGCAAAGCTTCTTACCGCAAAAACAAATGGATTCGGTTCTGCCACAAATGGTTCAAAGAGTTTTAAAAAATATCGTTTTGGCAAGGAAGTATTCAATACAACTGAAGAACAATATGCTCAGTATGATGCAATACTCGCATTTGCAAAAAATCTTGGAGTAAAAACGAAAGAAATTAATGCTTTCAAACTGCAAGCTCAAGTGATGGAAGTTATTGGCAGAAAGTATTCGTTCCCACTTGGTTTTCTTGAAGGAGTCCATCTGGATGACGGTTTTAGTCTTATGGAATTTGAAGAAGATAAAGAAGGAAATGAAATTGCAAAACAGGTTGGTTTCGTCCGTGTAATTAAAACTGGGAAAAATATTGAAAACCCAACAAATTACACAATTGCTGTTCAACTTCTTGGAAGAAAACAGGACATTGGCGGTGTAGTTATGGAGCATCCAAGATTAGGTATAGATTTGCAAATAAAAGCAGGTTATATTACAGGAATCAATGTTCCAAAAGAAGATACATATCATTGTATTGCAGCTGCAGGAGATTCATTAAAAATTTTAAAAGATGATATTACAAATGCAGCAGGCGCTAACCTTACTTTTGCTTATAATATTGCACCAATTATTGGAATGACCCAAACATTCTTAGATTTTGATATTGGATATGGAATTGGAATTGCTGAATTTAGTGAAGGTATAGATGGAATTGCTTCTATGCTTGAATTAGATTTCGGATTGATTAAAAAACTATGGTTTACAAGAGCCAACCTTGGAATTAACGCTGCTGGTGGACTTGATATGCTCAATATTGCTGGTGAATTTGATGAAAAAGATTATAAATATTCAGTAAATTCATATAGTGTTAACTTTGGTGCTGATTTTGAATACTTAATAAATCCAGATTTAAGTTTTAATTTTGGAGCTAATTATAAACTCGGGTTTACTCCGTTAGAAGTAAAACTTGAATATGATGATAATGAAATTTTTTCTCATACAGATTCAGAAAAAATTGATGAATTGTTTCCCGATTTAAATCTTGGTGGACTTAAATTTAGTGCAGGAATTAATTATTCTCTTGGTGCATTACCTTTTAATTTATTCGGATTTTTAGATCCGTTAAAGAAATATTAAAAATTTGCAAAAGACCAGAGGAATTATCCTTCCGGTCTTTTTCAAAATAATTCAATATTATGAGGAGATGATATAAACCACTAACTATCACGAACTGAGTTTAAATATTGATAAAAAAAGTTTGCGTTTGTTCGTGGCAAAATACTAATAAGAGGAGATAACATGAAAATTTACCTAAAACTAATATGTCTGATTCTCGTGTGCTTTCTTTCAACAGATTTATTTTCACAATATCCGGAATCAAAACAGGCAACATTTATTGAGACAGTTTCATCTTCTGAAGTATTGATAGAAGCAACTGGAATTTACAAATCATCTGAAAAGCGAAAAAGGAAGGCAAAGAAGGATATCAAGGAAAATGGTGTGAAAAAAGCAATACAGGATGCAAAAAAATCAGCTGTATATCTTATTCTTCTTGGTGGAACCGACCCATTAATAAGCACCCCTAAAGAAAGAGCAAAATTTGAGAAAAATGCTTCTTTCTTTTTTGATATGACCAATGTTAGCAGATATATCTCATGGGAAGAAACTCAAATTCTAAAGAAGGTAAAATTTGATGATGGAACTGGAATTAAAGTCACAAAGCGATTTAAGGTCAATAAGGAAATAATAACAAATGACCTGGTATCACAAGAAATACTGGTAGCCAAAGCAGACCTTGTAGATATTATTGGCAATCCTTTTATTATGGTCATTCCTGAAACGAAAAAAGGAGAAAATCCTATTGAACTTCTGCAAACTAATGTTAAAGTCAAACATGCTGCTGCAGTAGTTGAAAGCTACCTGACTGCTCGCAAATATGATGTTATTGTTCCTGAGCAGCAAGTGAATCTTGATGAATTAACCGCAGCTCAACAAATGCTCGGTGACCAGGAAGAAGATTATGCATATCAACTTGCTTTATCTATTGGCAGTGATGTTTATATTACTTTCAGCGGTGCTTCAGAAAGTTCAGGATATGGGACAGAGAAATATGCTATGAATGTCCGTGCATACGAAACCACAACTGCTCGGTTGCTTGGAGCTGAAACTGGTTACAGTCAAGCAAGACAGGGCGAGATTATGGTCTCTATTGAAGAAGCAATGAGTGATGCTATCAATAATGTGTTATCAAGAATTATGAATTATTGGAAAGATGATTTGAAAAGAGGGATACAGTATAAACTAATTGTCAGCATTTCTACTGATTTTGATGAAGATGAATCTGAGGATATTCAATTTGCATTTATGGATATTATAGACAAAATCGCACAAAAGTCAAAGGAAAATATCGTAACAGCCCAAACTATTGATTATTTGCTCTGGTGCAATCCTGAAAAATATGATAAGAGCACAAAGGTTTATCGTTATTTAAAATCCGCTTTTAATGACCAGGGAGTTGAAGGAAC
>JAGGUR010000057.1 GCA_021158425.1 Candidatus Cloacimonadota bacterium
CTCACCGACTTGTCGGGGAGACAAACTTTCAGCATATTAGCACAGAGGAAAAGTTCCTTGCGATTTCATCGCAACTCGTTTTCGCACTCCACTATAATTCGTAGAAATAAAATAAACTATATCATGCTCCTGGTAGTATTAACAGAGTTTTTATACTTATAATTTAAAAAATGACCCTATTCTATCCTTATACTCTTTTGTAATCAATTCCTTTGTTTCCTTTTTCCCATCCCGAATAATCTCAATCTTTAATTCTTCCCCAACTCTAACATCAGAAACTGCAATCTCAGCATCATCAGCATTATTTATTATTTGATTATTAATTTTAGTAATAATATCCCCTCTTTTCAATCCTGCTTCTTCTGCAGGTCCACCTTTTTCAATATATGATACAAGCACACCTTGTGATGATTTCAAACCCAAATTATAGGCAATTGCGGGAGTTATATCTTGCACTTTAAAACCAAACCAAATTGGTCTGATTTTTCCATATTTTATTATTTCATTAGCAATACTTCTTACTCTATCTACAGGAATGGCAAAGCCAATACCGATACTCCCACCACTCTTTGTAAAAATAAAAGTATTTATACCAATCACTTCACCATTGACATTAATTAAAGGACCTCCACTATTCCCGGGATTAATTGCAGCATCTGTTTGTATCATCTTCTTGTAAACTCTATTATCATCACTAATGTGAAAATTTCTATCCACAGCAGAAACTACACCCACAGTTACAGTTGGTTTAGAATCCTTTATAAGATACCCAAAAGGATTACCCATTGCTATAGTCCACTCACCAATAATAATATCATCAGACCTACCAAGCTTCGCATAAGGTAAATTTTTTCCAGATACCTTGATTACAGCAATATCATTTTTATCATCATTACCAACTAATTTTGCTTCAAGATTACTCCCATCAGAAAGAATAACTTTTATCTTGGTAGCTCCTTTAACTACATGGCTATTTGTAATAATATAACCATCTTCACTGATTATAACTCCTGAGCCAAGATTTTGTACCTTTCGTTCATATTGTCTCGGGAAGAAATCCCGAAAAAAATCATCAAAAAAGAATGAGTTAAAGCGATTGTTTCTGATGACCTCAGTTTTTATTACATTAACGCTAACTACTGAGGGACGGACAAGTTCAACTGCTTTTGTAATTGCATTCTCCCTTGAATATTCTAAACTTCTATTTTTTTTAACTCTATCATTTGAAATTTGTTTATTTGAATCTACGGAAGTCTTTTCATATACAACATTCAAATGTTCTAACGTACTATTAGCATTGGGTGCAATTGACTTATTAATAATATGTTTTGTAATAAATACATTTAAAATCACAAAAATTATTAATAATATTATTATACTTCTTTTATTCATTAATACTCCTCCATTTAGAACAAATGCAGGTTTTAAACAATTTTTTAGGCAAGTTTTTTATATTATGTTAGGATTGGATTAACTGTGGAATCCATAAAAAATAGTCAGTGGAACTTATTTTAAAAAAGGGAGCATATTTTGCTCCCTTAAATATCCTATGCAATACAAATCATTAATTGAATTTCAGCAACATTCCTATAGCGAAATCTACACCCTTTGAGAAATTGAATAATGAATAATAATTTCTAATCGCCCAGTTGAATTCAAAATTACTAAATTCAAGCCCGGAGCCAAGCGAGAAATGAGCTGGTTTTCCACCACCAAATCCAAATCCAGTTCTGACAGGTAACCAACCAACGGCAAAATATTCCGCACCAAGAGAAATCTTTGGTTTGGAAGATGTAAAGGCACTTTCTTTAAAACCTTGTACATAGTCAAGCATAAAGAGGAATTCATTATATTTATATGAACCGCCAAGGTGGAGTTCAAAAGGAATTTTCTGCGTGAAGCCGTCAATAGCATAACTCGTATCATTTTCCGTTTCAACATCTTCAATATTTTGTATTGTGAGTGTATCGGTGTAAATGCTAACTATATGCTCCTCACAATTTTTATTCCATTTGATTTTTCCAAAGAGGTTATTAAGGGCAAGTCCGACAGAAATTTTTTCTGATATAGGTGAATAGAAACCAATGCTCATACGGTGACCTGTTCCGTGACCACCTTCGTCAAGTGGATTTAAGAATTCTTCATCTTCGGAATTATATCCAGCCGTTCTTAAAATAGCACTTGCATCCAATGTGCCTGCACTATCGTAAACAGCAACTTTTGACTTTGCCTCAACCACTTCGGCATGAGCAAGCCCTAAAATAGACCCAAAGCTAATTCCACCATAAATTGGAGGCAGATTTTCAAAAGCAGGCGATATGTGTGAAAGCGGTAAAAGCTCTCCATATCCGATTTTTGCTTCCAAAAATCCGGTAACCTCTCCATCACTTTCGGAGAAATCGTATACTCTGCCGATTTCATTTCCATTCAGAGCAATGTCAAATAATTCCTTAGAAAAATTCGCTGAAGTTAGAATGTGTATATTTTGTGAAAGGGCTAATTTCCAGACAGAAAATGTTGCTACTGGTATATTAACAGCAGAATTTCCAATCAGCTCAAGACCGTCATCCGGAATTCTATCCAGGATATCCTTCTTATCATCTTCCGAAAGTTTTTTACCCATCAAATTATTGTAAAAGCTGATATTGAAGGAATTATTACTCAAAGAAGTATTGAAATGGAGTAGATTTATAGAAACATAATTATCTACCAAACCTAAATTTGCAGGATTCCAATCAAGGGAATAAAATCCTGTTGCCTGTGTTAAATATGCATCACCAAGAGCAATACTTTTCGGATTTCCGAAATTACCAGCATAT
This sequence comes from Candidatus Cloacimonadota bacterium, assembly GCA_021158425.1. Classification (GTDB taxonomy): domain Bacteria; phylum Cloacimonadota; class Cloacimonadia; order JGIOTU-2; family JGIOTU-2; genus JAGMCF01. The sequence continues at coordinate 2,820 of JAGGUR010000057.1, forward strand.
AAACTACTTAAGGAAAATAAAAAAATCCCAATTATGACTGTTATCTTTTTCATCTTATTCCTCCTCTTCCCATATTGATTCATCAATATGAACTCCTACTTTTAGGCTACCGTAAATTTTCATGTTGTCTGAACCCCGGATCGTAACCACCTCTCCATCCGTGCCAATAATATTAAACTCAATCCCAAGGAAAGCATCCTCATTTGTAAATACATCAAAATCTCCCTGAGCATCTGATAAATCAATAATAAGATGGCTTACGGTTTTATCACCTGATACATGATTCGCAGTATCAATCGTTGCCGGTTCAAAGGTTAGCGAATCAATAACTAATTCTGGATTTTCCCAAACCTGAGTGGAATCGGCAGCAAAACATAGTCGAGCAGTAGCCCCAAAGGGGAATTTATTTTCTGCGGTCAGACAAATATGAACCAGGTTAAGATTGTTCTCTATTTTGTCTCTGGCATCTTCATCAATTTCTATGTGCTCAAGTGAATCCATTTTTATATTGTGATTCTCTATAATAAATTCAAAGGGTGTTCGGATTGTATAAGAACCGAACACAGAATCTGTCTTACAAATAGTTCCTTGTCCATTCATAATCACATACATGCTATCTGCATATATGCTATCAGGGAGGATATTCAAGAAATCAGATACATTCTTATAAATATCCGTCACCGCATTTGGTGCGAGATATTCATGGTCTATGAGAATCATACTTGTTTCGCCTGTGCTCGTATTCGTTCCAGTAATTCTGGCATTGATTTCACATCCAATATTAATACCATTGTTAATTGTCATAACCATCTCTGCATTTTGAAATTCCAGGACATCTTCAAGACTATCTGGCATATCTCCTATATCAAAATTTTCTTCAATATTATCAAGGTCAATTCTCTTATTGTTAATAGCACCAACAACTTTGTTGAATGCCATATCACCAAGATTAATTGTGGCTTTGACCTTGTCTTCATATCGGATAGTGGTAGGAATATCTGTAGCAAGTGTAACAACTTCATAGGAGTAATGCAACGAATCAATCTCAGCGGTTGAAGATGGAGCATCGCCAATCGTGTATCCTGCAAAACTCAGAAGGGTATCACCCGGGCAATGTATTGTAACTTTAAGTGTATCGCCATTATCTTTGAAAATTTCATCAAATTTGATATTAACATCCGCTTCAAGAGGAAAATCTTTCAATGCTTCTATCGTTATTTGCACATCGCAGCTGTCTATCTCTGCATAACATAGTCCGACTTCTCCTGTACTATCTACTTCTGTAGCGTCTGAATCTTCAAATGTAAAACTTTCAAAGGTTCCTTCAACCCAGTCAAAAATGAGGTCTTGAAGTGTTACATCTGCGTTTACTATGTCAGTTGAAGCTACTGTAATATCCTGATGTATATCCACATCTGCAACATAATTGATTTTCAAAGAATCATCTGGTATAATTGTGTGATTTGTAAAATCGTAAGTGGAACTATTAAAGTTATCTAAATCAATTTCAACAGGGTTGCCAGAAGGTGTAAATATATTATTTAAAGTTAAATGGATTGAACTTTGTAACGGATCAAGGGTTAATCCGCTTATTTGAACATTCACGTTACCGCTTTTGATTTTTGCCTGTTCTAATGTAATTATAGAATCTTCTGCTGAGATTGAGCCTTCTTTAGTGAAACTCTTATTAATATATCCGGAGACTTCATCAAAATACATCTCGCCAAGATTGAACTCAGCATAAACACTATCTGTATAATTAATTGAACCGGTTCCACTAAGAGTTACATCAAAAGAATAGTGGAGAGAATCTATGCTTTTACCACTTTCTATCGTGCAGTTTACCAAATCTAAATCTTTTTGGTAAGTGCTATTAGCAGGTATTGAAAAATTAAATGTAAATGGTCCACCTGGTGGGGTTGGTGCTTTCAACTCCTGAAAAGTAACCGTTCCATTCATATCAAAAGGAAAATCATTATGGAAAAAGATATAACTATTATCTGCACTTTTGATTTTTGCATATTGAAGAGAGAGCTCACCCGTTTCATCCACTATTGAGATGGCTTCATTATCAGAAAATGATTTATTTTCAAGGGTTCCCGTAACTTGTTCAAAAATGAACTGGTCTAAATTTATAACTGCATTTACTTTGTCGGTATTGTCCACTGTAATTAGCTCTGATTGGCCGGGCATCTGCACATTAATATGATAATGGACGAGCTGGTCGGGAGCGAGCATAAATTTATGGTCTGAAAAATCATACCCGGCAAAATCATTATTAGTAATTACAACGGGTTGGATATAATCGGGTGGTAATTTAATTTCATCAAATTGTATGGAAATTTCCGGGGTAAAATCCAACCCTGAAAGTTCAATACTTAAATTTCCTGCTCTTATCAAAGCATCTTCTAGAATAATCTCACCTGTATCATCTGCTATTGATAAATCATCGTCTTTTGAAAATGCCTGATTAACATAACCAGAAACCTCTTCAAACCACATTGTCCCAAATTCAACATGACAATCTACATATTGGGTAGTATTGATGTTCACAAAACCCGTTGTAGGATATGTGTCTATCTTATATGTAAAATGCAGAGAATCCAATACATCGTTATAACGAGAAGTAATTTCACAATCGGATAAATCCAATGAATAATTGTTTGTTGGAGGACTTTGATAGATATCGAATTCAATATGTAGCGGTGAGCCTGTGTTATCTAATAATTCAACAAAGTCAAGTGTAGCTTTTGCATCAATGGGAAGATAATTATCTATCAGGACATCTCCAAGGCATGAATCAATTTTAGCATAAATTACCTGAACATCATTATCTTCTATAGAAATGGCGTCATTATGTATAATATGCTCAACGGGTAAGATTGCATTTGCCTCACTAACAGTCATTTCACTTACACTCAATGATACGATAAATTTATCTTCTTCCAGGACATCAATTGGGGTGGCTCCAGTACCATCGGTTGTAAGATTTACTCGTAGAAAGTTATGCCTATATACTTTACATCCAGAAAGGTCAAGTACAATATTTTCCGTAGTATTTCCTGGAATTACATGGTCTACATAATGTGTTAATATTAAATTTTCAGGAACTATCTCATCTCCATAAATTTCTACAGTCATATAGTGCGAAGGATCATTTGAACTCAGAGGAATCTCTGTAGAGTCAATAAACTCAATATAAGCAAAACCAGAATCTATAACAACATATTCAAGATTATCATTTTCAAAAACTGTAAAATTAGTATCTATGGGTGGGAAACTATAAATAGGTGGTAATGGCTGATTATGTATCTCACCTGTACCTGGAACTGCGGACCTTGCAAATTCTAACACGCCAACGTTAGCATGAGATTCACCAGTTTCTTCAACCTCAATTCTTTCCAGTTGATTTGAGAACGCACGACTTTGTTCTTTTATTTTCAAGCTATCACCAACATCAACAGAAAAATTTTCTTCACGAGAATCTATTTCAAGTCTATCACCAATTTCAGCTGAAAAAGAATCCGACCTGCCATCTAATTTCAGACTATCACCAACATCTACGGAAAAGGTTTCGTGATGGTCTTCCAGTTTCAATTCATCTCCAATCTCCTCTTCAAAGGTCTTTTCCTGCCCATCAACTTTAAGTTCATCTTCCACTCTCGTTGTATCCAGCTCCTGAGATATGGAAAACTCCATCGTATCATTCACCACTGCAAGAATATAATCTTCAGTTGAATCTGCAATATCTTTCATATAGTATGTTTCATTAATAAGGGGCACTGCAAGTTCAACATCCCATTCTGGTGCTTCAAATTTTTTTATAGTACAGGACGAAAAAATCACGAGTGCTATAAACAAGAAAATCTTAAATGATAAATTTTTCATAACGACTCCTTTCATTTAGCGTAGTAGATTAACTTTTTTGTTGAATGATTTCCCATTACCATATTTTATTTTGTACAAATAGATGCCGTTTGCCACCTGATTACCATTACTATCAAAACCATTCCAAATTTCTTTATAATCGCCTATCTGCAGATAAGAATTAATAATATTTATGATTTTTTGCCCTTTGATATTGAAAACTTCAATTGTCACTTCTTGTGGTTTGGTTAAGGTAAAGGAGATATAATTGCTTTTACTAAAGGGGTTCGGGTAAACTTCAAAATTATGCAAAATTCCAATATGTTCTTCATCAACACTGGAACCCGGTAAGGTCCAGATAACATCAATCTGGAAGTTGGTAGAATCAAGAAAAGATATGGTTGCAATTCCATTTTCAAAACCAAGTAAGGAACCTCCAATTATATTAGTTGGTTCATTGCCAGTATAGAATTCTACTTCGCACCCGTTACTGATATAACCATCAGCAGAATTTGAAGAAATATTTAGTGCTAAATTAGTTATTTCAGAACAGTGAACTATTGTTGTATCTTCATAAAAGATATTTTGCCCTTCTTTAACAAAAACATTTTTAGGAACCTGATTATCAATTCTGGAAATTACTAATATTTTTCCATCAAAAGAAACATCTTTTCCAAAGAAGTCTGTTGAAACTGTATTAATGTTAGGTTTCACTAATGCAATAGTCATTTCATTGTCCCTTGAAATTGTTCCACCAATGCATGTTCCAAGGTTAATAGGATTGTATGTAATATCTTTTACTGTTGCAAGTGAAGGTATAAGAAATGAAGAGAAAAGAACATCTTCACCTGAAACTGATGCTTTGGTAACAGTGTGTTCAGCAAGAAAATTAAAAGTCCCATTATCATGATAGTCATTATAATTTGATAAGGTTTCTCCTTCTGTAGAATTGATAAAGAAATTTAAGTCAACATCATCTACTGAATATATTGAGCCATTAGCAGTGGGGGCAAAAGCATTACCGGTATCACCACCGCCATTCCCATGCAAAAGCCAATCATAAGTATGATTTTCTAATCCATCAACAAAATCAGTAATTACAAAATAGGAATTATCAATAAAAGCTACACATCTTCTAAAATCAGTTTCTTGATAATTAGTGGAGACTTCAGCATAATCAAATTCATCTGTATCAAAAAAGTTTTCAATAAATGCATCTGTCCCTTCTGAAGTGGATGCCCCGGCTGCAGGCGGTCCATCGCCATCAACAAGAATCAAACTATGATTTTCTGCAAAACGGACGCTATCACGATAATCCCAGCCAATATAACCACAATCCATAGCCAGAAGCTCTCCATAAGCATAGATAATAAAACTTGTATTATCAGGATGTTCATGAGTTCTGCCGCCTAATCTTGCTTGTCCATTCTCACCTAAAAGGCACATATAGACTGCATCTTGGTCCCAACCACTACGAAAGACCGCTTGCCCTGAACCTGGTAAAAACTGAGTAGGAGAAAAATCCGGTTCTGTTGTGCCAATATAACTATTGTCATAAGCACAAATCATTTCAACATCCAAATTTCCAGAGCTTGCTTCAACAAAATATGGACGACCTGATACAATATAGTCCCACGCATAAAGGTCATTGTCTAAATATCCAGCTAAAAAGCCATTAAAGTAATATGGATTTAGAAAACAATCATCAAAATTAGGACGAGCTCCATTGGGCATTCTAATTCTAATACCCCATTCTGCATTTTTATCTAATTGGTCATCCAAAAGAAGCGGGGGTAAATTTATACTACCATATAGTTCGGTCTCACCATTTACAAAATTGTAATGAGAGATTGCGAAAGGGATAAAATTAAAAGCACTGAATCCTTGATAATGAGCACCTTCTGCCCAACCTCCCTCTTCATCTACTAAATAGTCATGAAATTGGTCATGCAATTTATTCATACTATAATTTATCCATGTTTGAGGTTGCTCCCAATCATTTCCGCTCGTTTCAGTATTCAAAACTATTGCTGCCATACCCATTGCCGATGCAAATTTTACTCCATAATTAATTTGCTCACCAAATCCATTTAGCCACATCCAATAAAGAAAGTTTGAATAAGAATTATCTACAATTAAATCATAATAAAGTGATGATGCCACACCTTTTATTTGATTACGAACAGTGGTCTCATCTTCTCCGAAATCATAATCGTTACCTTTTAAACAATCATAAGCAATAGAAATCATTGATATTATTTCAGAATCCCAGAGGATGTTTTTGTATTTTTGAATCCAGTCGCCAGGAGCCGCATACTCTCTATCAGCAACTAACAAATATTCCTTTGCCTTATCAGCATAGGCGATGTTATCTTCCATTAAGTAACGAAATGCTGCACATCGGCAGACTCTTGCTTTATCTCTTTCCATACTACAAGAGGAATAGGGAATATCAGATGCTGTAACCACCTTGGCATAGATCGTATCATAAGGCTCAATAGTAATTCTGTTACGAACAAGATTAATTGCTGCGTCGCTGGAGTCAATTAAGGTTCTAGGCCAATAAGTTTTCTCCGGATGCCAACTTCCCTGAGCAATAAGTGAAGTAGTTAATAAGATTGAAAATAATAAAACGCATAGAGTTGTAATTTTTTTCATTGGTACCTCCAATATTATTTAATTTAGTTGAACCAATAACTTTTTAACACCGATTTAATATAAAAATGAATTTCAGAAAAATAATGTCAATCTTTTCGTAAAAACTTTAAATAACTTTTTTTAATCGGCGAAAAAGTTTTTCTATGAATTGGAGTTATACCATACTTAATTATTGCTTCTATATGCTTTTTTGTTGGATAACCTTTATTATGAAAAAAATCAAACTGCGGATACTTTTTATGATATTTAATCATCAAATTATCCCTTGTAACTTTTGCCAAAATAGAAGCAGCTGCAATACAAGAAAATTTTTGGTCACCCCTAATAACCGGCTTACCTTTAATTTTAATATATTGGTTGTTTGACTTGGTTGGAAGATATGGACCGTCTACCAAAAAATAATCAGCAAAAATTGCTATTTTGTTAATAGCCTCTCTCATTGCTAAAAAAGTAGCTTGCAATATGTTTATCTTATCAATTTTTTTTGAATTTACAATTGCCACTGCATAATCAACAGCACAGGATTTGATTTTTAAATAAAGTTCTTCTCTCTTAATTTGTGATAATTTTTTAGAATCATTCAATCCAGGAATAATAATATTTTGTGGCAGAATAACAGCAGCAGCGACAACAGGTCCAGCGATAGGTCCCCTACCAGCTTCATCAATGCCAATAATTCTTGTGTAATTTTTAAATACTTTGTATTCGGAAATCATCCTATTCTCGTTTCCAATTGCGTTCCCAAGCTGGGGCTTGGGAACGAGAGGGA
>JAGGUR010000126.1 GCA_021158425.1 Candidatus Cloacimonadota bacterium
CAATTTATATTTTTTATGATTTTCTCAATTTGATAAGAATCATACCCTGAAGCATAGAAAGCGGCAATCAGCGCACCAAAACTTGTTCCACCAATATAATCAATTGGAATTTGATATTTCTCTAAAACTCGCAGAACACCGATATGAGCAATACCTCTCGCTCCTCCACCACTAAGCACCACACCAACAGATGGTCTGCTTGGACTATTGTCTCCAAAAATAGATTGAATATCTAATAAAAAAACAAATAGTAATATCGCTAAAATTATCTGATTTTGTTTCATTATCTTAAACATTTGCAAAAGGCTAAATTAGATGTCAATTTTTTCTAAAAAATTTTGAGGTTACCCAATTTATTGACAAGTAAATAATTAATGTCTGTTTTTCAACAAAAATTCGGATTGAATTTACGGGAGTATTATTATGAGTCTGTATGAGAAATGCCAAAATTTCACAGAAGCAAAAAGAGTTAAAAAACTTGGATATTATCCGTATTTTAGAGTAATCAGTTCAGAGCAAGATACAGAGGTTATTGTTAATGGCAAAAAAACTTTAATGCTTGGCTCAAATAGTTATCTTGGTTTAACAAATCATCCAAAAGTTAAGGAAGCAGCTATAAAAGCAATTAAGAAATATGGGACTGGATGCGCTGGTTCACGCTTCCTTAATGGAACATTAGATATTCATATTGAATTGGAAGAAAAATTAGCAGATTTTGTTGGTAAAGATGTCGCCCACGCTTATTCAACTGGCTTTCAAGCTAATTTGGGTGCAATTGCAACTATAGTTGGTCGTGGCGAATATTTGATAACTGATAAGTTAGACCATGCAAGCATTATAGATGGATGCCGACTCTCCTTTGGGAAGATGCTTCGTTTCAATCATAATGATATGAATGATTTGGAAAGGGTTTTACAATCTGTCAAAGATAGTAACAAACTGATAATTGTTGATGGTGTATTTAGTATGGAAGGTGATATTGCAAAACTTCCAGAAATTTGTGAATTGGCAGAAAAATACAATGCACAGGTTATGTCTGATGATGCACATGCAATAGGAGTGATTGGCAAAAATGGTTCTGGAACTGGCAGCCATTTCGGAATAACTGATAAAATAGATATAATTATGGGCACCTTTAGCAAATCATTGGCATCTATTGGAGGCTTCATTGCAGGCAATGAACTTCTGATGCATTATCTAAAGCATTTTTCTCGCACACTTATTTTTAGTGCCAGCTTGCCGCCAGCGTCTGCTGCTTCAGTTATGGCTGCACTTGAGATTATGAAAAACGAGCCGGAGAGAAGAGAAAATTTATGGAAGAATACTCATAAGATGCAGAAAGGCTTTAAAGAAATGGGATATAACATTGGTAATAGCGAAACTCCTATCATACCGCTTCATGTTGGTGATATGATGACAGCCTTTAAGATGTGGAAAATGCTGTCTGATGAAGGGGTGTTCATCAATCCAGTTGTTCCACCTGCTGTGCCACCAAACGACTGCCTTATACGAACGAGTTTTATGGCAACCCATACAGATAAACAGTTAGATTTTGCATTAGATAAGTTTGAAAAGATTGGAAAAAAGTTGGGAATAATCTAAAAAGTTCTGATAAAATTGCAATATACTATTCCTGTTTTGAATAAAATAATTTTATATTTCTATCTAATACCAATCCATCAATGATTTCAAAAACTTGGAATAAGATTTTTCTAATCCCGATATATCAGGACTAACTTCTCTTCCCTCCATTCCACATTTCCCATTCTGAATTCCGCACCCCGCATTTAAAAATCCGCTCTCACTTCCATTTTGAACTGATTTCTAACATCAGATTCAGGATATTTCTCAGTATAATATGTTAAAAATCCTGCAACATATTTACTGAACTGATAATTAAACTGCAATGTTGCACGGGTAATTATCCCATTCCGTTTACTAACCAAAATATCCGAGAGATAGTCAGAACCTTCTCTTTTATTATTCTGAAAATGGACTTGAGCCATAAGATGATACTTGCTCCCATGATTATACACAAAAGACGGTTCAATTTGATAAGAGAAAATTTTATATGAGTTTGAACCATCTTCCTTATTTCCTTTCTCAAAATCATACCCAAATTCAGTAGAAAAAATCATATTATAGTTAAATTTATATCCAATATCAGTCGCAATTCCATAGTTTTTAGATTTCAAAAAATCTGTTGTCTGATAATTAGAAGTTCTATCTTTATATGAAATCTTATTTTCTAAATTAAACTTATTCAAATTATATAAATTAAGCTCAAAATTCCACTCATCCTGCCACAATTTATCAAATACATTTTCATACTGATTATCCATTTTCTTTGTTTTTTCATAAAGCAGTTTTGTAACAATCTTATTTTTTTTAATATTATACCAGATTTGCTCTCTATATTTTTGATAACCATAATCAGTGTAATCTTCATTCATTAACGCATTTTTCTTTAATAGATAAAGGTCCAATTTATGTGGTGTCCGTGATTTCTCCTGAATAGAGATATCAGAGGTAAAAAGAAATTTACTTAATACTTTTGTAAACTGTGAATTCTTTTTCTCGTTCCCAAGCCCTCCCCAATTGAATTGGGGATTGGGAACGA
>JAGGUR010000109.1 GCA_021158425.1 Candidatus Cloacimonadota bacterium
TCATAACGCTTTGCTGCCCGTTCTCCGTAGTCCCGATGAAATCGGGACGAAGGGTGAATCAAATGGTCAAAATCACTTATTCTGTCATAAATAACATTTGACGAGCTGAAGGCTCTTATGACCATTTTTGACTATTTATGACGATTCGCCAACTGGCGAATCATATGACTACATTTGACGCTACGAAGTAGCATATGACTACATTAGAACCACTTCCTCTTTATAAATATAAACACGCCTATTAAAGAGAAAATGATTGATGCACCAATCGTTATTGCAAAAGCATGTGGCGACTTTGCAAAAGGAAGTCTGATATTCATTCCATAAATGCTTGCAATTAATGTTGGAATCATTAAAATGATTGTAACAGAAGTCAAAAATTTCATTACCATATTAAGGTTATTTGATATTACAGATGCAAAAGCATCCATCATACTGCTTAAAATGTTGGAATGAATATTTGTCATTTCCAATGCCTGTTTATTTTCAATAATCAGGTCTTCTAAAAAATCCTCATCCTCTTCAAATTTAGTTAGAATTCCGGTTTTATAAAGTCGTTCCATAACTAACTCGTTTGAGCGAAGAGATGTGCTGAAATAGACCAGGCTCTTTTCAAAATCTAACAAGTTTATGAGCTCCTCGTTTTTCATTGACTTATGTAGCCGATTTTCAATCTCTGTAGTCTGCCGATTGATTCTTTTAAGATAATTCAAATATACAGTTGCTGTTTTGGACAGAATTTGCAAAATCAGTCTATTCCTTTTATTAGTTGAGAAATTTTTAACTATTCCTTTGAAAAAGTTTTGAAGCACATCATCATCCTTAGAGGAAACTGTGATAAGGCACTCTTTTGCTAAGATAATTCCCAGAGGTATTGTTATAAATTTTATATGTTCTTCCTCGTCATCATAATATGGAGTTTGAATAATAATTAAAGTTGAATTCTTTTCTCTTTCTATTCGTGGGGTTTCATTTATATCTAATGGGTCTTCAATGAAATCTTTCGGAATATCAAATGTATTTGTAATAGTCCCAATTTCTTCAGGAGTAGGCGATACTATATATATCCATGAATTCTTTTCTCTAATTTTTTCAACTCCAATTTTGGTTAACTTTTTCTCAATTGTTTTATATATTTTAATCATTGCTCTATTCCTAATAATCAGTTTTTTATAAAATTAAATCCTCTTTATTATATGTCAACCCCGTGTCCGCCAGCTGGCGGATTTCACGGAATCAACCAGATGAAACTATCTATTAAAATAATCATCTTTTATAAAACCAAATATGTAAAATATATTATACGGGGTCAAGTAATTGAAAATAATATAAAAATATATTTGCTTTTACACATTTCTTGACTACAAATTTGTTGTATATTTTTTGTAAATAATCTTATCATCATAATCTATGAATAAATCTATAGCGGTATTTTTTAATAGCAGGAAGTTACTTTTTTCATTATTAGTTCCGATAAGTCGGGCAATTGCGGTATAATATTAGATGTAAAATAATATGATTAAATTTCCAGATTTCAACCCAACTATTGTTCACATTGGACCTCTCAAGATTCAATGGTATGCACTGATGTATATTATCTCATTTGTTATTGGATATTTCTTATTGAAAAAGCTTTATAAAGAAAGAAATTTGAAAATTACAAGAGCAGATTATGAAAATCTTTTTTTCTATATAATGCTTGGAGTCATTATTGGCGGCCGGTTTGGTTATGTGTTATTTTACAATTTAAAAGAATGCATCAGGAATCCACTTGAAATCATTGCTGTATGGCATGGTGGGATGTCATTTCACGGCGGGATGATTTGCTCAATATTTTTTGGCTATCTTTTCTGCAAAAAACATAAATACAATTTCTATAAATTAGCTGACCCAACAGTTGTTGTTGCCCCAATTGGATTGGCATTGGGACGATTTGGAAATTTCATTAATGGTGAACTTTATGGACGTCCCACTAATCTGCCCTGGGGTATGATTTTCCCTGGAGAAGATTTTGCACGCCATCCTTCACAATTATATGAACTTTTTTTAGAAGGTGTTTTATTATTTGTCATTCTCTTATTTCTTAGTAGAAAAAAATTAAGAAACGGCTTCATTTTCTGGAGTTTCATTTTCCTTTATGGACTTTTTAGGTTTTTAGTTGAGTTTGTGCGACAGCCTGACCCACAACTTGGGTTTATAATTGGTTTTCTAACAATGGGACAAATTCTAAGCCTATTGATGATTATAACTGCGATTATTGGATTTATCTCAATTAGAAAAAATCCCTATTTGACGGATAATAAAAATAAGGTATGAAAAAAATAGTTTCAGTTTTTTTAATATTTCTAATATGCTCCTGCAGTCTTTTGATTAAACAGAAAGAACTAACTAATGAGAAAATAAAAGAAAAAATAGTTGCGAATCTTTCCTATTTGAGAAATTGCAAAGCTTCTGGCATCATTAATCTCTCACTCAAAAATTTTGAATTGAAAAGTAATTTTTTGCTACGGAAAAAGAATAAAAAATTTAGAATTGACATTTTTAATTCTGGTTTGTTAGGACTTTCACCTTCTACTCAAGCTCAGATTTTATTTGATGATTCACTTCATATTTTCCTACCTGTAAAAAAAATTCTTTATGTTTTTAGACAAAATAATAAAGTTAATCTTAATTTGGACATTCAAAAAATAGTTAGAGAGTCCAAAAATATTGAAAAGATGGATACCCAATTTATTTTTTCACTCTCTGATGTAGAATTAGTGTTTGACAAAAAATTCAACTTGATATTGTTACAATATGAAAAGGTTAAAATTATTTTGAATAATTACCGAAATAATTTGCCATATAGTTTGAATATATTTCAAGATGAAAAGGAATTAGCAAATTTTACTATAGATAAATGGAGTTTCGACGAACCTAATGACGAAATCTTCAGGCTTAATATGCCTTCTGATGTTAAGATAATAGAAAATCCCAATGGTAATGATCTTAATAAATAGAACTGTTCTTTTAGTCCTCGTCGTCTTTTGCGTGGGGCATTTATAGAAAAAATTTGAAAAAAAATAATAAAATCCTTTGTGCTCTTTGAGTGCTTTGTGTTTAAAAAAAGGAAATCATGATAGAAAGATATTCGCTGCCAGAAATGGCAAAAATCTGGACTTTAGAAAATAAGTTCAAAAAATGGTTAAAAATAGAAATATATGTTGCGGAAGCAATGAACAAACTTGGCATAGTTCCTGATAAAGATTTGAAAAACATTAAATCAAAGGCGAGATTTAAAGTTGAAGAAATTGCAGAAATTGAGAAGAAAGTTAATCATGATATGATTGCTTTTCTTACAGATGTAGCAAAATATGTTGGACATTCTTCGCGTTATATTCATTTAGGATTAACTTCATCAGATATTATTGATACTACTAATTCTTGCTTGATGCGGGAAGCAGGACTTTTAATATTAAATAGATTGAAAAACCTTTCTGAAACTCTTAAGGAAAAGGCTTTTGAATATAAAAATACAATTTGCATTGGTAGAACTCATGGCATTCACGCAGAACCAACCACATTCGGTTTGAAAATTACCCTCTGGTATGATGAGATGAGAAGAAATATAATTAGGATGAAATCTGCAATTGAGAATATTTCAGTTGGCAAGGTTTCTGGGGCGGTCGGGAATTATGCTCATATTAGTCCCTTTGTAGAGGAGTATGTTTGCAAAAAGATTGGATTAAAGCCTGTAAATATCTCTAATCAAATTATTCAAAGAGATAGATACGCAGAGTTTATTACTACTTTGTCTATCATTGGTAGCACAATTGAGAAGATTGCCACAGAGATACGGGGCTTACAGAGGACAGAAATTCACGAAGTTGAAGAAGGATTTGTCAGGGGACAGAAGGGCTCCTCTGCCATGCCTCATAAGAAAAATCCTATTCTCAGTGAAAGGCTTTGTGGTATGGCACGAGTTTTGCGGAGTAATGCTATGACCTCCTTAGAAAATAATGCCTTATGGCATGAACGCGATATTAGTCATTCTTCTGCCGAAAGGATTATTATACCCGATTCTACTATTCTAATTCATTATATGTTAGTAAAAACTAAATCCCTAATTGAAAATTTGGTTGTTTTCCCGGAGAAAATGAAAGAGAATATCAATTTGACAAATGGACTTATATATTCTCAATCAGTCTTGTTGGAACTTGCCAAAAGGGGAATTCCAAGAGAAGATGCGTATGAGATTGTGCAAACCTCTGCCCTGAAATGCTGGAACTCAAAAGAGCCATTTAAAGATGCTCTGCTATCAAACCAAAAATTGAAAGAAATTATTGCTCCAAGTGAACTGGGGAAAATATTGGATATTAATAAATTTCTTAAAAATGTTGATTTCATTTTTAAAAAAGTATTTGGTAAGGAATGAAACCAGAAAAGAAATAGATGAAGTCTGCGATAAAGTTCTTGAAAATCCCAATGTTAAAGTCTGTCCAATAAAGCCTTAAAAAATATCACAGAAATAGTAAATAGAAAATCTTAACAAATTATATATTCAAAATTATGAACATTATTAACTCTTTTATCAGCCTATTTTTCCCAAATATATGTTTAGTTTGTAGAAAAAAATTGACTAAAAATGATATAATCTGCAAAAAATGTATTAATGATTTTGCAAGATTAGAAACAAACAAATGTTTACTTTGCAGGGAAAATCCTGCTGAAAATGGTATATGCCAGAGTTGTAGAACTGAATTTCAGTTTGATGGAATTGTTTCTGTATTTAAGTTTAATGAAGTAATTCAAAATTTAATTCATAATTTAAAATATAATGAGTTCAAAAAAATTGGCATCTTTTTAGGAGAATTCTTGGCAGATAAATTATCAAATTATGATTTCATATCTAAAATTGATTATATTATTCCTGTTCCTCTTCATAAAGTAAAAAAAAGAGAAAGAGGTTTTAATCAATCTGATATTATAGCCAAGGCCTTATCTGATAAGTTAAATATCAAATTAGGTAACCATATTGTAAAAAGAGCAAAATACACAAAAACTCAGACAAGGCTAACCAAAAAAGAGCGAGAAATTAATGTTAGAAATGCTTTCAAAATAAAATCTCATAAAGATGTAAAGAATAAGAATTTCTTAATAGTTGACGATGTTATAACAACAGGTTCTACAATGAAGTCAATAGCATTATTATTAAAAGAATATTATGCAAACCAAGTGTATGTTGCATCTATTGCCAGGGCATAATGATTGTTGAAATATCAAAAGAAGAGTCGCAAGAACTAATGGATAGGGTAGCAAAATTTTTAGCAGAAAGACGATTGGGCTCTGCCTCAATGATGGTTATTGAGTCTTTAAGACCCTTACATTTTATTGGCAGTCAATTATTATATATGTTAAGTCCTTTTGCTGAATTGATTTTCAAACCTAATGAATATCAAAAATTTGCTTGCGCATTAGAAAATGAAAAAAATGTAGCTTATTTATTAGACCGAATTGATAATTATGATGTAGAATTTCATAAAAAATGGAAAGCGGAAAAGAGAAAACTTAAAGAATTAAAAAAGAAAAAAAGAGCTTTAAAAAATTTAAAATAATTTGGAGGAAGATATGGCAACTGAGTTGCGTTCAATACTTGCAACAGATTGTGGAAGCACTACTACCAAAGCAATTTTGATAGAAAAAATTAATGGTGTTTATAGATTGATTGTAAGAGGAGAAGCACCAACAACTGTTGAAGCACCATTTGATGATGTTACCAAAGGCGTGCTGAATGCGGTTGAAGAAGTAGAGGATTTAGTTCATTTGAAAGGTAATAAGGATAGAAAAATTTTACAAAATGGAAGAATAGTAGTTCCACAAAAAGGCAATCTTGGCGTGGATGCTTATGTATCTACCAGTAGTGCTGGCGGTGGTTTGCAGATGATGGTTGCTGGGGTTGTAAAGAGTATGACAGGCGAAAGTGCAGAAAGAGCGGCATTAGGAGCTGGAGCTATTGTGATGGATGTTCTGGCAAGCAATGATAAAAGGCTTCCACATCAGAGAATTGAAAGAATTCGTCATTTACGGCCAGATATGATACTACTTTCCGGCGGTATTGATGGGGGAACAACAAAACATGTAGCAGAGCTTGCAGAAATTATCTCAGCAGCAGACCCAAAGCCCAGATTAGGTTCAGGCTACAAACTACCAATTATTTTTGCTGGAAATGTAGAAGCTCGGGATTTAGTTAAGGAAAACCTCTCACGCAAAACAAATTTAATTATAACTGATAATATTCGTCCTGTCCTTGAGCGAGAAAATCTTGGCCCTGCAAGAGATAAAATCCACGACTTATTTATGGAACATGTTATGGCTCAAGCCCCAGGTTATAAAAAACTAATGACATGGACAGTTGCTAATACAGGAAAGAGTGAAATGGAACAGGTTCCCATTATGCCTACTCCAGGTGCAGTCGGCAATATTATGAAGACAATCGCTAAATTAGAAAATATTGAAGTCGTTGGTGTGGATATTGGGGGTGCTACCACAGACATTTTCTCAGTATTTACTGATAAGCAGATATTTAACCGAACTGTTAGTGCAAATCTTGGAATGAGCTATAGCATCTCAAATGTGCTCGCTTCTACGGGAATAAATAATATTATGCGTTGGGTTCCTTTTGATATTCCGGAAAAACACTTAAGAAATATGATAAAAAATAAAATGATTCGTCCAACCACAATACCTTTTCTTATGGAAGAACTTATCTTAGAGCAAGCGATTGCAAAAGAAGCTTTGCGACTCGCTTTTGAGCAGCATAAAGAATTTGCTGTTACATTAAAAGGGACTCAGAAAGAGAGTGAAATCGCTGATGCATTCGCTCAAACCGCTTCAGGACAAACTATTGTGAATATGATGTCTCTTGATATTCTTGTTGGAAGTGGAGGAGTATTATCTCATGCTCCTCGTAGAAATCAGGCAGCTATGATGCTTATAGACGGATTCCTGCCAGAAGGTATAACTAAACTCGCTGTTGATAGCATTTTTATGATGCCACAATTAGGTGTGCTTTCAACAATAAGTGAAAAGGCTGCTACTGAAGTTTTTAACAAAGACTGTTTAATTCACTTAGGAACATGCGTTGCACCAAAGGGTAAATATAAAGAAGGTAAGATTGCATTGCATGCTAAGATTGAATTGCCAGATAGGGTGTATGAAGAAGATATTAAGTTTGGAGAAATGGTTTTACTTAAACTTGGCGTGGGACAAAAGGCAAAAGCAAAATTAAAACCTCTATCTGGCCTGGACTTAGGTGCTGGTAGAAATACGGAGGTCAATACTGAACTCTCTGGAGGGGTTGTTGGAATCATTATTGATACACGAGGTAGAGAGCCTTATTACGACGAAGTGCTTAAAAAAGAAACCATGCGACTGTATTTACCCACCGATAGATCTGAGAGAATAAAAGCATTAAGAAAATGGATGCGAGCATTAGAAGTCTATCCAAAGAATAAGTTGGATTAGGAGGAGAAATGGCACAAGCGTATACACCAGGATTAACTATTAGCCGCAGTATGATTCTGAAAAAAGATAGAATCTTACCACTTAAAGGAACCGTGGTAGTAAAGAAAGGGGATAAAGTAAAGGCGGATGATGTTGTTGCGCGCACTGATTTGCCAGGCGAAGTTGTTCCAATAAATGTGGCCAATAAATTAGGCATTCCTCCAGGGGATGTTCCTCAAAAAATGGTAAAAAAAGCTGGAGATAAGATTGAAAAAGGAGAAGTTATTGCTTCCAGTAAAACTCTTTTTGGACTTTTTCATAGTAATGTAACTTCTCCTGTAAAAGGAACAGTGGAGAATATATCTTCTATTACAGGACAGGTTTTATTGCGAGAACCTCCTATGCCAATAGAAATAAAAGCATTTATGGATGGAATTGTAAGCAAAATTTATGAAAATGAGGGAGTTGAAATTGAAAATAAATCCGCTTATATTCAGGGTATCTTTGGAATTGGTGGAGAGATTACAGGTGAAATCAAAATTGCTGTTGATAGTCCATCTAGTTCTCTGACTCCAGATTTAATTGATGAATCTTTTAGAGATAAGATTATCATTGGCGGTGCAATAGTTGATATGCCGTCTATACAAAAAGCATTAAAGGTTAAAGCAAAAGGCATCGTTGTAGGCGGTATAGATGACCAAGACCTTAAAAGATTTCTTGGATATGATATTGGAGTAGCTATCACTGGGCATGAGGAAAAAGGTATTACACTGGTTATTACTGAAGGTTTTGGTCCAATCAAAATGGCAGAAAAGACCTTTAATCTACTAAAAGATTTTGAAGGATATAAAGCTTCTATGCATGGAAAAACTCAAATCCGTGCTGGTGTGATGCGTCCAGAAATTATTATTCCAATCCCATTCAAGGAAGAGGAATTAAAAGTGAAAGAAGAAGAAGCTACAGGGCTTAAAATAGGGAGTCCAATCCGTATTATTCGTGAACCTAACTTTGGAAAAATCTGTACCGTAACTGCCTTACCTGAAGACCTGGTTGTGGTTCAAAGTGAAACTAAAGTAAGAATTCTTAAAGCTAAAATGGAGGATGGTTCAGAAGTTATTATCCCACGCGCTAATGTTGAAGCAATTGAAGAATGATGTATATACAACCAATAAGGTTTTTTTTATTTATCTATGTAGGGTAGAAGGTAGAAATAAATGTTTAATCCTGAAAATTTCATTAAAAAGGCAAAAACGCTAATTGGGCCGATTGATAAAAGTAAAAAAAGTAAATTCGGCTTTGTTAATGAAGATACACGAACATACTTTGTTTATAATTATATTTAGGGGGTGGAATAGAATCCCAATGAATCAGGAGAAGTAACAAGTATAAATAACAGTTAGTAAACAATATTAGAATTGTAAATGTATAGTTTACCCCGTTAGATAAATTTCTCTATCTAACGGGGTTTATTTTATTCCACCCCCTAAAGTTAAAAGAGAGAGAAAAGATTCTTTTTTATTTGTAGAATTTCATAACGATAGATTAAAGAGAAAAGAAAACCATTTTGAAGAATTTAGAAA
>JAGGUR010000002.1 GCA_021158425.1 Candidatus Cloacimonadota bacterium
CTCCACCACCTTCGCGAGCAGCCACCATAATTTCTCTTATTACCTTGGTAAAAATTTTTCCTCTTTTAGCATCCTCTTTCGCTTTTTTATGCTTTATAGAAGTCCACTTATTATGACCTGACATCTTTCCTCCAAACTATCTAGAATCTAAAAATCCCCCGATAATAGACAATATTGGCTTCAATTTTTTACTGGTAGGGTCAACATCTACTCCAAAATTTTCTAATGCTGTTGCACCAAGTAAAAACAAAGAATCCTTGGGCGCAAAAATAATGGGACAGGGAATCAAATCATTTAATCCCTCTATCTCAAAATCACAAAACCCTAACAAACACTTAATTGTTCTTCCATCAGCTAAAATCAAATTTCGGGTACCAACCGGTTCAATATTTATTCTTTCAAGCCAATCTTCAGGAGCAAAAGAATATAATGCTCCTGTATCAACCCAAAATTCATTTTCAAAAAATAAACTGTCATTTTTAATATTTGAAACTTTAACTTTTACTTTGAACATTCCCATAATATTTATCTCCTCAGTGAAATCTATTTTCCCCTTTTACTTTCCTCAATAACTTTTTGAGCTAAATCATTTGGAAGTTTCTGATAATATGCAAACTTTTGAGTAAAATATCCTTTGCCCTGTGTGAGTGATTTTAGAGAGGTGTGATATGAATATAATTCAGAAAGTGGCATTTCCGCATTGATAACCTGTTTATTATCTTCCTGTGACATTCCAAGAATCTTGCCCCGCCTGCTGCTAATATCACCCATTACATCACCCATATTTTCAGTTGGCACAACAATTTGAATCTTATGTATTGGCTCAAGAAGTATAGGATTCGCACGCATAAATCCGTCTTTTAGAGCATGATGAGCAGCGAGTTTAAAAGAGAGTTCAGATGAATCCACTTCGTGAAATGTTCCATCGTAAAGTTCTACACAGATATCTACAACTGGATAGTTAGCTAATATGCCATTTTTCATTGTTTCAACAATGCCTTTCTCCACGGCTGGGATGAATTTACTAGGTATTGCCCCACCGACAATAGAATTAACGAACTCAAATCCTGTTCCGAGTTCTCGTGGCGATATTTTTATGTAAACTTCTCCATATTGGCCATGTCCACCAGACTGCTTCTTATGACGATATTTCGCATCAGCTTTACCAGTAATAGTTTCTTTATACGGAATTTTCGGTTCAGTTAATTTTGTTGCAACATTGTATCTATTTTTAAGCCGTTTCTGGACAATGCCAATCTGGATTTCTCCTTGGCCTGAAACAATATTTTCATTAGTTTCAGTGTTCATACCAAAATTTATAGTAGGGTCCTCATCGGTTATTTTGCTTAATGCAGCACCGATTTTATCTTCATCTGCTTGTGAAAGAGCTTTGATAGTTTTCCAATAAACTGGTTCAGGAAAAGAAATTGGCTTTACAATAATGGCTTCACCCTTCTCGGTTATAGAAAGTGAAGTTGTAGCATTTCTTAATTTAACCAAACCGCCAATATCACCAGCTGATATTTCTGTGGTCTCTTCTCTACTTCTACCGCATATATAATAAATCTGCCCAATTTTATCTTTTGCACGCTTTTCAGTAATTTCTATCTCATCACCGGTAGTAAGTGAGTTTGCATACATCCTTACAATGGCTATTTCCCCAAAATTCGGTTCAGATAATGATTTCACAACATATCCTAATTTCTTATCATAATTTCCAAGATTTATTGATTCTGCCTCTCCATTTTTTGTAACCAAAATCTCACTAATATCTTTTGGGGATGGAAAGAAATGATTAATGAGATTCATTGTTTCTTTCACACCAATATTTTGAGTTGCCGAACAGCAGAATACAGGAATGGCATTGCATTGAATGATTGATTTTTTTAAACCAAAATTTATCTCACTTTCAGATAAAGAACCCTGGTCAAAATACTTTTCCATTAAACTATCATCAGATTCTGCTGCTGCTTCTACAACTTTTTCATGCCAATTGTCAACATCTTGTTGCAGTTCTTCTGGAATATTAATCTCTTTCCCACCTTTATACGCTTTTTTTATAATTGAGTTCATCACTCCACTAAATTTATCGCCTAAACCTATAGGAATCAAAACAGGCACAACAACCTGCTCACAAATATTGCTAAGTTCCTCAATTATTTCATTAAATTTTGCATTTTCTTTATCTATTTTATTAATAATAATAGCTTTACAGCATTTAATTGAATCAGCATATTTAATTGCCTGCTCTGTCATTACCTCAATACCACTCACAGGATTAATTGTAATCAGTGCTGTTTCAACTGCCCGCAAAGAGGAGATCAAATCGCCTTTAAAATCGGAATAGCCTGGTGTATCTACAATATTATGTTTAATTTTATTCCATTCAAGATTTGCTACCGAGAGGCTGATGGACATCTTTTTCTCAATCTCATCCTTATCAAAATCCATTACTGTATTACCTTCTTCTACTTTACCAAGTCTGTTAGTGACTCCTGCATTAAATAGCATAGCTTCTGCAATGGAAGTTTTACCTGAACCATTGGCACCTACTAATGCAAAATTCCGTATGCTTTCCATAGGGTATTTCTTCATTAAAGTCCTCCTGAAATTCAATTTATTTATAACAATAATAACAAGTTATACTAAATAGTGTCAATCTTTTTATTTAATAGTTTTTATGGTATTTTACAGATTATTCTTTGATGATTTTTAGGTTAAAATTTGGTGTAAAAAATGGTTTATGAAAGTAGAGTAAAAATGTAAGGATTGAAAATTTGCAGCCGCTACAAATTATTTTATGCTTCTTAATAATTTATACAGTTCTGCTGTTTTAATTATTTCCCTTTTTAATTTTGATTATTTATTTTCAAACTATCGATAATGGCTTGATTATCTTCATTTTTATGTAAGTATACGCAAATATCTTTTATTAAAGGTTGCCTAAAATTAATATGTATAATACTGTTTTTGTAAAATTCATTCTTATAATCCCCTTCAAAATCCAACTCAAAGCCATCAATTACAAAATCAATGTCAATGAACTTTCTCATTAGCTCTTTATCTAAAAAATTTCCAAGATAGTTTAATAAAATTATGAAATCAACCTTCTGATTTTTCAAGGAATCTATTTCTTCTTTTGCACAATCAAAAATACCAAAACGGAATTTAAATTCATCACTATTTGTAAAGAGGGATGGATATAGGAATGGAAGGTCTGGAGTAAGGATTCCCATAAACCCGATTTTCAATGAATCAGACAATGTAATCACTTTGCTTTGAATAAATTCTATTCCATTTTTTCTATTATTCCATTTTAAGTTTGAAGTGATAATGTCAATAGTATATTTATGAACTATATCTGTATCAGCTATCTCAGAAAATATATCCGGGATAAAAATATTGATGCAATTCATATTATATCTATTTCGGGTCGTAAGGGACGACGACCCGAAGTCAGTTTGAAAATTATTCGGTGAGACTAAAATAAGCGGTTCTGAAACATTTTTTATTATTGAATCTATTTTAGATAATTGTTTATGTAATTTTGTTGAATCTGCTCTGTCAAATGATACACAAAGTAAATGAATTTCCTCAGCAGAAATTTGGCTAATAAAGATAACAATAAATATTATAATAAAAATTAATAATCTTAAAATAAATTTCATTGTTTACCATAATGTAGCACAGGCTTCCAAGCCTGTGCAATTATCGACCAAGCCTGTGCAATAAACGACCTTGGAAGGTCGTTCTACTTAAATATCAAATGTAACGACTGAACAGTAAATCCCATTTTCCTTCTTAATCCTAATATTATGATAAGTTACTGCCTTTATTTCCTGAGCGATTTTATCTAAATCCAGTGTATGATAATAAC
>JAGGUR010000084.1 GCA_021158425.1 Candidatus Cloacimonadota bacterium
CTTTCAAATCCATAAGAAGCAACAATACCATTATGAGGACCTGCAAGTTCGGGCATCTCTTCTTTTCTGAATCTTTCAATTGTGTTTAGTCTTCTTTGAATATTCCATTCTATAAATCTCTCAGGAAAATTTTGAAGTTCAAACTTCTGCCATTTGCCATCAACCTTAGCCTGTATTGTACTGTCGCCAGATTCAGGGGTAATAACATTAGTCTGGTGAAAATACCCATCTTTCCAGAAATCTGAAGAAGCATAGATATTACCTTTATCTTCGGGTTGCTTTTCACATGACAACAATACTACAAAAATAAATGACAGAACTATAAGTATAAATCTCTTTATCATCATTTGTATCTCCTTTTAATTTTATTAAAATGAGATATTCAAAATACCATTTGTATGTCAATCCGCAATTGATGCGGAATCCAAAAACTTTTACTTCAATGGATTCCCGTTTTCACGGGAATGACAAATGAAGTGAAATTACTCATTTTGCAGATCTCATTTTCTTTTAATAAAAATAACGATATTTTTTTGTCAAACTTAACAGACAATTAATAAAAATAATTGACACTTTTTTTCAGAACTTTACAAAACACATTCGGAGGAAAGATGAAAAATAAAATTTTAATAATTCTTTTATTTTCTGCTCTATTTTTTACAGTTTTGGAAGCTTATAATTCCAATGAAATTTACTTAATACAGATAGATGGAGTAATTGGACCACCTATAGCAGATTATGTAGTCAAAAATATTGAAAAAGCAGAGAATAATAATGCAACTGCAGTTTTATTGGAAATTGATACACCCGGAGGACTTTCCACATCTATGCGGAAAATCATAACAAAAATTATAAACTCTCCTATCCCTGTAATTGGCTATGTTACACCAGAGGGAGCTCGTGCTGCTTCTGCAGGTGCTTTTGTTATGATGGCTTGTGATATTAGTGCAATGACTCCTACATCCAACATCGGTGCAGCTCATCCTGTAACTATGGGAGCAAAGTTAGATTCTACAATGGAACGAAAAGTTATGAATGATATGCTTGCTCATATGACTTCGCTTGCGGAAAAAAGGAATAGAAATGTAGAAGTTGCAAAAAAGATGATAACGGAAAGCATTTCTTTGACTGCAAAAGAAGCTCTTGAACAAAATATAATTGATTTTGTTGCTCAATCCAGAGCTGAACTTCTTGAAAAAATTGATAATTTTGAAATTGAAAAAAATGGCAACAAAATTGTCTTACAAACAGAAAACATAGAAATAGTCACTCTTAAAATGAATTTTATTGAACGATTCTTTTATCATATTTCTAATCCCAATATTGCTTATATTCTTTTGATGCTTGGTATTTATGGAATTCTTGCTGAATTTTCATCACCGGGTATTGGATTTGCAGGTGTTTTTGGAACAATAGCCTTATTATTAGCTTTCTTTGCACTTTCAAGTCTTCCTGTAAACCTTGTAGGTATTTTGCTGATTGCTGCTGGAGTAATATTATTACTATTAGAGATAAAAGTCCAGTCTTCAGGAATATTAGGCATAGGAGGAGTTGTGGGTATTATATTAGGCTCAATGATGTTGATACAAACAGGCTCACCCTTTTTCAAAATATCTATCTCATTAATAATTGGTGTGGGAGTGTTTACAATTTTATTCTTTCTGTTACTTGCTTCACTTGTATATCAAGTCCATAGGAAAAAAGTTACAACCGGGAGAAAGGGATTGATTGGTGAGAAAGGATATGCTAAAACAGCATTAAAACCAGAAGGCACTGTGTTTGTTCGTGGTGAACTCTGGCAGGCTGAATCAATTGATGGAAATATCAAAAAGGATGAAAAAATCCAAGTTGTAAAAATTGAACATCTCAAGCTTTTTGTGAAGAAAATAAAAGACTAAAATAAAAAAATTCTAAATAAATTCAGTAAAAATCTTGACGAATGAAAAATCCATAGGATTTTAAAGTAAAAATTACGGAGGCGTTTGATGAAAATAAAGATATTATTAATAGCACTGCTACTTTCTTTAATAGTGTTATTAGCTTGCCAGAGTATGTATATGCGCACAGCAAAGCTTGCAATACGAGATGAAAATGACCCGGATAAAGCAATTGAATACCTTCAGAAAGAGATTAATAAAAACCCGACAAATGTTGAAGCATATCTTTTTATGTCTAAAATCTATGGGCAATATAAAAAGGATTATATAAAATCCTATAATTATGCACAAAAAGCATTAGAATTAGACCCCCAAAAACAAGATGAGATAAACAAAATTAATCTTACATGTTGGGCGGAATTATACAATCAAGGACTTAAATATTTCAATGAAAAAGATTTTAAAAATTCTCTTGAGTCATTCAAAGAGTCTGTAAAAATTTGCCCGGATAGTCTTAAATCTAAAATAATGCTTGCAAATGTATATGCCAAAGTTGATTCATCTGAAAAAGCTATTAAAATTTTTACTGAAATCGCAGAAAAATTACCAAATGATGTTGCTTCAAGGAAAACTTTGGCTAATATGTACTTTTCCAAGAAAGAATATGAAAATGCTATTAAATATTTTGAAGAACTATCTGAAATTGAGCCTCAAAATGTAGATTGGCCTTACAATATTGCTGTATGCTACTCCAACCTTAATAATCCTGAAAAAGTACTTGAATATTACAAAAAAGCTGCTGAGATTAAACCCAATGATATAGAACTACTTTATAAAATAGCTGATGATTACTTTAATAACCAAAATTATGAAGAAGCTTCTAACTATTATCTAAGAATTATTGAAATAAATGATAAAGAATTAGATGCTATTAAATATATATGTTATTCCTTTAGTAATAGTAGAGATTATGAAAACCTAGTTAAATATGCAAAAAAATGGGTTGATCTTGAGCCTGAAAATAAAAATTGTTATCGCTTTGTTATATTAGGACTACAGCAAACAGGGCAAGATAAGGAATCACAAAAATATATTCAAAGATTAGAAGAACTAGAAAATAAGTAAAGAAGAAATTATCCGTAATTACGGAAAAGAATAAATCTCCGCGGATGCGGGGAAGGAGGAAGGATGAAAACACTGGCATGGATTTTCGGAATAATTGCCGCACTTTTAATGCTTGCAGGGTGCATCAATTATCTGGCACAAGATTGGCTCTTTCATGTATCGAATACAGTTTCCTATTTCCATGTAGCAAATGCCTTCTTACTATTCACAATAGCCTTCTTAGTGTATCCAAAGATAGAGAAGAAATAGATATTTGTTTTTATATGCCAATAAAAGGAATTCTATTTGACCTGGATGGTGTAATTGTAGATACGCTCCACTATCATTTTCTTGCCTGGCAGGAGATGTTTCACAGAAAGGGCGGTGAGGTTAAAGATCTCACCGTCCTTCTTCATGAAGGGAGAAGTTCTATAGAAATTCTCCCTATTCTTATTAAAGAAAGCGGGATACAAATTCCAAAAAAAAATTGGCATAATTTTATTGAACAGAAACGCAAATACTATCGCTCAATAGTTAAAATTAGGTTTTATCCTGACGCACTTGATACAGTAAGAAAATTGCGTAAGTTAGGAATTAAATGTGCCTTGGTTACTGCTTGTGCAAAAAAAAATATGGAAAAAGCATTAACACCTGAACAACGATCTTTATTTAACATAATTGTTACAGGTGATGATATTCCAAGAGCCAAGCCAAATCCTGACCCATACGAGATTGCTCGTAAGAGTTTGGGATTAAGGAAAGAAGAATGTCTTGTTATTGAAAATGCTCCACTCGGAATACAATCTGCAAAAGCTGCTGGGATACGCTGTGCTGTAATTGCAACTACACTTCCTAAAAGATATTTAAAAGGAGCGGATATTTACTTAGATAGTTTATCTGATATATTGAATTATCTGTCTTAACTCTATCTTAATTAACTCAAATTACTTATAATTATTTTGAAAAAAAGTGATTTGAACAATAAAAAGAGAGGATGGCATTAAAATCCATCCTCTTTTTTATTATTTGTAGTTCTATTACAGATTAGAATCCAATAGCAGTCCAGAGATAGCCACCAAGCATTGGGTCTAAGTCATCACCAAAGTATTTTCCAGGAGTCCAATA
>JAGGUR010000013.1 GCA_021158425.1 Candidatus Cloacimonadota bacterium
AGTTATTTAATTTATGGATATAAGCATATTCTGAGATATCAGCGCTTTTGTAATCTGACAAAGTAATAATAGTATATATTTTTTATTTGACAAAATGTATAATTTTGTTATATTTTAAATATGCACAAATATGCAAATATGAAAAAATGGAAGTTTGGAATCGGTTATGACCCGATTTCTCTAATTTTTAAGGCACTTTCCTGTGACCAGAGAATAAATATCATCAGGATTTTAAAATATGGAGAACAGAGTGTTTCAGAAATTGCATCATTCCTTTCAATTCATCAATCTGTTGTTTCCAGGCATCTTTATATACTCCAATCTGCTGGACTAATTGTTAGTAGAAAGAAAGGTGTTGAAGTTTATTACAAATTAAGCTCTCCAAAGACATTAGAACTTCTAAAAAGTGCTGAGGAAATTATTGAAATAAGAAAAAAATTAATGAGATTATAAACAAGAGTTAAGTTTTTAATTGAATAATTTTTGCTATAATTAGCAGAAAAAATAATGGCAAAATAAATAATAATGGAGGTATAAAATGATTATCGCATTTGCGTCAGATGATAAGAATGGACTTGATGGAGTCCTTGCTTACCATTTTGGGAGATGTCCATATTTTACTTTTGTTGAAGTTGACAAAAGTAAAGTAAAAGATGTAAGGATAGAAAGTAATCCTTATATGGGTTCCCATGATGTAGGAGTTGTCCCAGAATACATTCACAGAAAAGGTGGAGAGATGATAGTAGCTGGTGGAATGGGACCAAGAGCACAGGAATGGTTTGCCAAGTTAGGTGTAAAGCCAATGGTAGGTGCTTATGGCAGGATAAAGGATGTAGTAGAAGAAATTATTAAACATCCAGTAGAAGTTTCTACCTTTCCAACCAGTCCCAAAGAAATTGAATCCGGTGAAAGTGATGAAGCAGAAAGGCTAAAAAAAGAGGTTGCTCACTTACGAGAAACTATTGCAGATTTGAATGAAAGATTGAAGAAATTGGAAGACAAATAGTTAAAAAAGGATAGTATAAATATGAATGAATAAAGAATTAGAGAAGTACTTGCAAAGGTAAAGCATCCAGCTATTGATTGCAGTTTGATAGATCTAGGGATAGTTAAGGATATAAAAGTTGAGGAAGACAAGGTTAATATTACAGTGGCTTTTCCTTTCCCAAATATTCCTATCAAGTATCAACTGGTGAGAAGTGTACAGAATCCATTGGAAAAAGTTTGGTTTAGATGTTAAAGTGAAAACAACGGTAATGAATCAAGAAGAATTGCAAAACTTCTTAAAGAAGGAAGGGGAAAATTGGAGTGGTATGTAAATATTGAAATGAGGTGATAAAATGAAGATAGCTTTTGCCACAGAGAGAGGTAGGAGTATATGCTTGAATTAAAAGATATTCACTATAGTGTTGAAAGAAAAGAGATTCTGAGAGGGATTAATCTTGTAATGGGAGAGGGTAAGATACACTCCATTATCGGCGTTAATGGAACAGGCAAAACAACATTGGCTGCTGTTCTTATGGGATTAAACGGGTATAAGCCAAGCAGGGGTGAGGTACTTTTTAACGGGAAAAATATAACGAATTTTCCAACAACTGAAAGAGCAAAACTCGGTATTACACTTGCCTGGCAGATACCTGCAAATTTTGAGGGAATAACTGTAAGAGAATACCTTAGTATCAAAAAGAATTCTGTGGAGCCTAAAAAAGCTCTGAAGCTTGTAGGTCTTAATCCCGACCTATATCTCGACAGAACAGTGGATGAGAATTTAAGTGGCGGCGAAAGAAAAAGAATAGAACTTGCTTCTGTATTTTCTATAAAACCCAAGCTTGTGATTCTTGATGAACCAGATTCTGGTATAGATATGGCATCTATAAGTGCTATAAAAAAGATGATAAGGAGTTTTAAAAAAATGGGTGCTTCTGTATTACTGATAACACATAGCGAAAGAATGGCAAGGATTGGTGATAGTGTAGCGCTTCTCTGCAATGGGAAAATAGTGAAAGAAGGCAATGGAAAGGAAGTAACGGAGTTTTTCAGAAAGCACTGCAAGGAGTGTGACCATATAGGCGAAATAGAGGAGGAGATTTTAAAATGAGCACTAAGAAAGTATTAAATCTGTCGGTTGACATTGAAAAATAGGGATTAAATGTATAGAGTCGAAGATACAATTAAGATGGGATATTGCCCTACAATGGAGATTTTTTTAAACGATATAATGGAATTAAATCCTGATATTAAGCTATTATCATTTGGCAGTGCAGCCCAGGTACTTGCACTTTTAAAAGAGGATTACCTGAATGCTGGCTTAATCGGGCGAATCGCTAAAAAAAACGAAATATATAATGAGATAAAAGAAATGAGATTGGCGAAAGGTTACACCTTGGTTGGGAAATTCAAAATCGCAATCCCTCACGGAGAATTATCCAATATGGAAATTCATACATACCTACCTGAGGAAGTTGTTAAATCCTTTATTCCTGAAGTCAACAAGGTCATTTATCACAAATCAGTTGAAGACGCCGTCAGAGAAGGAATTAGTTCTGCTATCTTAATTGACTGGGATGATTATTCCGATGATTATGAACTTATCATTCCTATAGAAGATGAAGGCAAAGTGTTAAAGTTTAGAACTCCAACACTTTATTATCACACCAAACTTGAAAGCGATATTGAGGTGATTGAAGAGAAATTGAAACATACAGTAGTGCAGAAATATGAAATATAAAAAGCTATTTGAGTCCATAGAAATTGGGGATGTTGAATTAAAAAACAGGATAATATTTCCACCGATTTCCACGAATTTTGCTACTTTGGACGGACATCTTACCGAAAAATATATTCGGCATTACGAGAGAAGAGCCAAAGGTGGAGTTGCTCTTATCATCGTAGAAAATGTGTGTATTGACTTTCCCTTGGCAAGACACGGAAAATTTGAAGCTCGCATCGATTCCGCAGAATTTTTGCAGGAATGGAAGGAATTGGTAAAACGCGTTCATAAATATGACGCAAAAATTTCCGTTGAATTAACCCACGATGGCTATATGGAGAAAAATGTAAATGGATTTTCTGCAGATAAGATAGAAGAGATTCTGGGGAAATATGTAACTGCTGCTGAAATTGCATTCAAAGCAGGTTTTGACATGGTAGAAATTCAAGCAGCGCATAGTTTGCTTCCTAATAAATTCTTATCTCCGCTTACAAACCAACGTAATGATAAATGGGGAAACCGCACTGAATTTGCCATAGAAATCAGAAAAAGAATTGGGAATAAACTTGGTTACAATTTTCCTGTAACTGTGCGTTTGGCTGTTGATGATTTCAAAGAAGGTGGCATTGATTTAAATGAAGGTAAAAGAATTGCTGATATTCTTGCGGAAGCTGGATATGATATGATTCAGGCTGATATTGGTTTGGGACCAAAAGAGAAAAGATTAGAGCCAATGGCTTACGAACAAGGCTGGCGTTCTTACCTTGCTGAAAAAATAAGACCATTACCGGTGCCAGTTACCGCAGTCGGAGTAATCAGAACTCCAGAAATTGCAGAAAAAATATTAGAAGAAAAAGCCGACCTCGTTGTACTTGGCAGAACATTAATAGCGGACCCGGATTGGGTAAATAAAGTGAAGGAAAGGAAAGAGCATCTCATCAGGAAATGTATAGGTTGCAGCGAATGTATAAAAGCGAGACATGACGAGGATGTTGCAATAAGATGTGGCGTCAATCCAAATGTCGGTAACGAGGAAGAAATTGCAGAGGCTAAAGAGAAGAAAGTTGTTGCAGTAGTCGGCTGCGGACCCGCGGGTCTTGAAGCCACAAGAATAGCGGCTGAGCGAGGCTATGAAGTTCATCTGTTCTGCAAGGAATTTGGCGGACAGTTGAATATTGCATCAATTCCTCCCGGAAAGGAAAAATTAAGATGGCTGATAGATTACTACAGAAATGTCTTGAAAGGCTATAGCAACATAATAATCCATGAGGGAGAGTATAGAAGGAAGAGTATCATGGCAATTGAACCTGCTGGCGCAATAATGGCAACTGGAGCAGAACCATTTGTTCCATTCTCTATTGTTGAGGACATGGTTTATGTTTACGATAAAATTCTCTACGGGACGATTAAATTCAAAAACAAAAGTATAGTTGTGGCTGGTGGCGGGCTTGTTGGATGCGAAACAGCAAATTTCCTTGCAAAGAATAATAAAATAACGATAGTCGAGATGCTGGAGGAGATTGCTCCAGGTGTGGAAACAGTAACGAGAAATCACCTTATAAATGAGCTCAAAGAAAAAGGAACGAAGATAATGACAAAGAGAAAGGTGATCGATATAAAGAAGGGTGAGATAATACTTGAGAATACTGGTAATGGGCAGAGGGAAAAAATTAAATGTGATGCTATTGTTGTTGCAACTGGAGGCAAACCTCACAATCCATTTATTATAGATGGAATATCCAACTATGTGGTGGGGGATGCAAAAGAAGTAAGGAAAATAGTGGATGCTGTCAGGGAAGGATATATGGCAGCAAAAGAAGTTTAGGCGGCAAAATGAGTTTTGATTATTCAAAAGAGTTCAAGATGATTGCTGAGGCATACAAAAAAGCAGGGGGCAATGAAAAGACTCTCATTAATAATAAATTTGGCAGCATTGTGATAAATGAAAATAGAGTTCTTGGAAAGAATGAAATAAATGGCTTCCATGTAAAACACGAATCTATAAAAGAAGGAGTAAATGTAAAAATATTCATAGATGCAAAAGTAAAAATTGAGTTTCCTATACATCTATGTTTTGGTATGCTGCCCAAAGAAGGCAAGCAGGTAATAAACTCTGAGTTTTTTATTGGAAAAGATGCAAAAGTGAAATTCCTGGCTCATTGCATATTTCCAAACGCCAAACACATAGAACATATTATGAACTCAAAAGTATCTATTGGTGAGAATGCAGAGATGTCATATATTGAAGAACATTATCATTCAGAAAGTGGTGGAACATTTGTATATCCAAAACTCAGGGGTGAAATAAAGAAAGGCGGAAAACTTTTTGAAGAGTTTAGATTGACAAGAGGAAGAGTGGGCGTTCTGAATATTGATTACGAAATAGAACAAAATGAATGGAGCGTATGTGATATCCTTACAAAGGTCTATGGTAAAAAAGATGATAGAATAGAGGTCAGAGAATCGCTTCACCTAAATGGGGTATATGCTGCCGGAACTGCAAAAAGCAGGATTGTTCTTATTGATAATGCCTTTGGTAATGTTTTAGGAGAGATAGAAGGTAATGCAGCTTATACCCGAGGACATGTGGATTGTCATGAGGTAGTGCATGGTAAAGGTGCAAAAGCAATATCAACTCCTAAAATCAGTGTAGAAAATTCTTTAGCACGGGTAACACATGAAGCTGCAATAGGAAGAATAAATAAGAAGGAACTTGAAACACTTATGGCAAGAGGATTGACAGAGGAAGAAGCAGTAGATGTTATTGTGAAGGGATTATTGAGATGACCAGAATATTATAAAGGAAGTATTGACGACGACTCGAGACAATGGACATATTTTCTTTAGAGATAATGGACAAAAAAAGATTTTCCGAGGAAAAATACAAAAAACTTTTTACACCAATTAAAATAGGCAAAGTTGAACTAAAAAACAGAACAAT
>JAGGUR010000025.1 GCA_021158425.1 Candidatus Cloacimonadota bacterium
ATCAGATTGGATGAAAATGGTATAACCTTTTTGCAAAAGAGAGTCTATTTCAGTATCTAAAAGAGTAAGGTTGCTATTAAAATTTACCCCGTTAGATAGCATCCGCCGGCTCCGAGACGGAATCCCGATAGAATCGGGTCTGGCGGAAGGTAGGCATCTAACGGGGTGAATCTGGGATTTGAAAGGAATATAGAGCGAATTTTTTGATAGATTGTAACTACTATAACTAAAATAAAATATGGAAAAATTCTTAAGATTCAAGTTCTTAAATTTTGAAAATAGCTTATATGGTTCAACAACAAGATTCTCTGGAATAATAACAATCTTATCTTTGTGATTTTTCTTTACCTCATCAAAAAGTAATTTCTCAATATTATTGAAATTCTGGAATTCATCAAATACCAACCCGCCAGCTCTCCCGATATATCGGGAATGTATCGGGGATACAATCGGGTCTGGCGGATCTGAATTAAAATACTCAGAGAAGGTAGCGGTTCTGTCTAAAAGTTTTGCAAAATCCTGTTCAATGCCCTCATAAAAGCCTTTTGAAGAGATTCTCTCCAAAAGCTCATTCGGAGAGGAAGGAGAAAGATTATTAAAAGAAAATTCTCGGATTGGTTGGATGGTTATCTTAGTGTAGCTATCATCTATGGAGCACTGGGATTGGACAGAAAACTCTCTTATAGAAACAATCTCATCCCCGAAGAATTCCAGACGAAATGGATTTTCGTATTGAGGAGAAAATATATCTAAAATTCCACCTCGTTTGCTTATTTCCCCTATTTGCGAAATCTGGCTTGTATGATTGTATCCGCAAGCGATTAAATCTGAAACCAGCCTTTCCAAATCATATTCCTTTCCTTTTGATAGAGAAATAATATTCGCTTTGTAATTCTCGGGATGATTAATATTCCGAAGAAACTCTTTGATAGAAACGATAAAAATACCCGATTCATTGGATACAGCTTTGCTCAGGGTATTGCTTCGCTCAATCTGGCAGCTCAATCCTGGTGAGAATTCTTCATAGGGCAGAAGTTCATATTCTGGTAAAAAATGAATCTTATCTTTTCCAAGCAGAATCTTTAGGTCATCACAAGTATTTCTTGCTATCACATCATTAGTGGTAACGAACAGCACATTCTTCTTTGTAGTATAAAAAAGATGAGCAAGTAAGAGAGATTTTGCTGAAGCGGTTAAGCCGAAGACTTGCTTTGGTTCTCTTATCTCAGCAAAATGATTGAACTGATTTATTAAATCAGATTTTGCTAAAAAAGGTTTTAAGGTTTTGTAGAACATATATTTATCAAAACTTTGATTATAAATTTCTGACAATCAAAATATTTTTCAATATTAAAATGGTGCAAATTTTTTGTAAAACATTTGACAAACTTTTTCAAAAAATATTAGATTGATTTAAGGTAGGGTTTGGTACTTATGAATACACTAAAAACATTAGATAGAAGGAGAAAATAAAATGGATGTCCATTCAATAGAAATTAAATTAAATTCATTGCCAGACAATTTGAAAAGAGAAGTATTAGACTTCATTAATTTCTTGATATCAAAAAAAAAACCTAAGACTGTTTCATCTAAATTTGATTTTACATGGGAAGGCGGCCTATCTGATATTAAATACCAATATACTTCGGTAGAATTACAACACCAATCAATGGAGTGGAGATAATGTATTTGTTTGACACTAATATTTTTCTGGAAATCCTGTTATCATAAGAAAAATCAGTTGACTGTAAGAAAATTCTGAATGATAGTTTGGGTAACATATCAATTTCAGATTTTACATTGCATTCTATCGGAGTGATACTCTTTAGACAAAAGAGAGAAAGGATATTTACCCTCTTTGTATCAGATGTTCTTTCCAAAATAGATATCGTTTCATTGTCAAGACAAGCATATTTGGGATTGTCAGAATTTAAAGATGAAAATGATTTAGATTTTGATGATTCATACCAATGTAAAGTCGCTGAAGAGAATGATTTGATAATTGTAACAATGGATAAAGATTTTGAACGGGTTAAAAAGAAAATCAAAGTCAAGTTTATTTAAGATAGCTAACAAATCGAAAATAAGAGTTCATTCTAAAACTGATTTTATTGTTTTGTAGAACATAAGGATTTAATTAGCCACGAATTTACCCTGTGAAATAATCCCGATATATCGGGATTAAAATAGAAGATTTTATTTCACAGGGTGAATCCCGTGAAATATTCTATATTTTTATTGACTCACCACTTTTTATCATCGGTTATTTCACGGGGCAAGCATGAACCATCACGGACAGATATTTTTAATTTAGCCATTTGTATTTTCAGGAATGATACTTGGTTTAAGTCCAAAGGAATTGAGTTAGGTTGAATTGCCAAAGCAACTTAAGTCATCCCGACTAATCTGGATAACTCAAGTTACATAGTTTACTAATCCAGTGGGCTTTTAACACCCAGACCACCTTTGAAAACAAATCCTTGCGAAATGGTCGTAGACCTTCGCAATGGTTAAATCTACTTTGACTCTAAGGCGGAGTGCTTCCATTAATCTCAATCCAGAGCCATAAAGCAGATTTGCAATTAGCCAATAAACCCCTTTCAGATTAGACAGAACTTTTGCCACTTCTTCTTTACTCAAAACAACCGGGATTCTTTCAGGCATTTTAGCTTTTACAAAATGGTTTATTTGCAAATCATCTCTATGTAAA
>JAGGUR010000001.1 GCA_021158425.1 Candidatus Cloacimonadota bacterium
TAATATTATAAATTTTTATTTGTGTGTTTTGGTGTGATTTTGCCTGTCTTGCCATAGTTTGACGAAGGCAGGTGGCTAAATCAAAAGAAATCGTGGTAAAATCGCTGAATGGATTAGGATAGTTCTGGTAGAGTAAACATCTTGTTGGCAGAATTGGCATTTCTTCTACTCCCTGTTGATTCTGGTCAAAATAAAATGCTCCCATATCTGCTCTTGTGCTGTCTGGGTCAAGAGGTGAATTTGGGTCGCCTGCGTCTATGCAGGGAGACATCGTAGAATCAGGTATTGGGAAATTAGCCCAGGTTAAATGAAAATCACCATTTTGCGGGTCTGCGAATAATGGGTCTGCATCTATATTACCTTCTAACCAATATACTGTGCCATTATTATTTGTTACAATACCAGCAGAATCTCTCAGAATATCTGAGTAAGAAATTGTTATAGTGTTTGGAAAATAAGATTGACTGAAATAGATTTCCTGAGGGAAGTCATTCCAGAGAATGCAGTTAATTAAACTCGGACTGGAGTCCCAGTAACAGAAAATCCCTCCACCATAGTCCCCAGTATTTTCACTGATTGTAACATTCGTTAAAGTCGGGCTGGAATACAAACCACAGCAAATCCCTCCACCACCATAAACACCATCTGCAGTATTTCCAATGATGGTGACATTATTTAGGATTGGATTTGAATGCTGATAACAGCCTATTCCTCCACCATGATCAGCAGAATTATCCGTTATTGTAACATTTTCTAAACTCGGACTGGAATGATAACAGTAAATCCCACCACTACTTCCTCCAGTATTTTCAATGATGGTAACATTAGCTAAACTCGGGCTGGAATAACAACACTGAATCCCACCAGCAGAATGTCCACTACCTTTTTGAATAGTCATATCTCCTATAGAAAAATAATTGTCACTATAACAGCATAAAATACTACGCAACTCTTCACCATCCAAAATAGTAGAAGATTCATCTTCTCCCTGTAATGAAACATAACTTCTACAATTTAATGGAAATATTTCTCCTGTCTGATATGGAGAGTAAGTCCCATTCATTAAATGGATTGTATGAGGATTCGTACTATCTGCAATAATCTTTGTTAATGCCCAGGAAATTGTACGCAAGGGGTCTTCTGGGATTAAACCACTATTATCATTAGAACCAGTAGGACTGACATACAAATCCTGATTGACCTGCTCTATTTTACTATGAAGAATATCAAAGGCAAAATTATCAATAGGATATGCAAAATGATTGTTTGGCTGTAACACAGTAAAAGTATCAACAATTACATTTATAGTAGGACAAAGATTAGCATATAAATCATTTCCTAAACCTGCGTAATTCAGAAATATATTAGAACGATTGTCATCACTAAAACTTGGAGTTGAATAATCCTGACAGCAAATTCCGCCACCATTATAAGCAGTATTCCCATAGATGGTAACATTTTCTAAACTCGGATTGGAGCCTTCATAACAGTAAATTCCACCTCCACTTTGAGAAGCGTTATTATCACAAATAGTAACATTATATAAAATTGGACTTGAACCATAACAGCACATTCCTCCTCCATCCCTATAAGCATTATTCCCACTGATGATAACATTCTCCAAGCTGGGTATGCAGTTACATTTACCGATCAAAATCCCTCCCCCACTATCCTCAGCAATGTTATCACTTATGATAACATCGGTTATACTTGGCGATGAATAATAGGAGCATAAAATCCCACCACCATAAGTAGCAGTATTTTTGGTTATTGTAACATTCTCTAAAGTCGGACTGGAATAATACCAACAGTAAATTCCACCGCCACCATAAGCAGCAGTATTTCTCGCAATTACACAATTTTTTATCAATATATCAGACGAATTATAGCAATAAACCGCACCACCCTTATCATACGGCCAATTTGTAGCGTTTCCATATTTTAACTTACAATAAACAATTTTTGAACTGTCCTGTCCATTTGTATTTGTATCATGAAATCTAAGACTATGCCAACCTACTGTGGTATCTTTTGCAGTAAAAAAAATTGTATCTGTTGCAGTTCCTTCAGCTAATATCCTCCCATAAATGTTGAACTTATAATGCGAGGAAAAAATTACTTGCACCCCTGGTTCAATTATTAATGTGCTATCAACTGGAATATTTATTTCACCATCAATAATATATGGACTGTTTGCATAAGTCCAGATGCCACTTACATCTCCACCCGGGATATGTGTATCGGCAAAGATGGTTGATGTAATTGCCAATATACTAAATAAAATTATTATTTTTTTCATTGTTCGCACCTTACCTTTCTTATTATATGACTCTGATAAAATCGGAGTTGGTTATACCAAAATATGGAGTCGCCAACTCTGTTGGCGCTTGTGGAGAGAGACTCTCCACACTCCAAATTATCTCAAAACCAAACATTTCTTTGTATCAATAACTTTATCATCTATTTTAAGATGGTAGAAATAAATACCTGAACTTAAAAGATTATCATTTTCATCCTTACTATCCCATAATATAGAGTAGTAAACTTTGTCGGCTTTCGTGGAGAGAGACTCTCCACACTCCAGAACTTTCACCAACTGACCTTTAATATTATAGATTGTTATCTTTGTGTCCTTAGTGTTCTTTGTGGTAAAAAAAGAAAACATTGTAAAATCGCTGAATGGATTAGGATAGTTCTGAAGCAATGATAAAGAGGTTTGCTCAATCTCCTGTCCGTCAATTCCTGGACTTTCATAAGAATATAACTTCGCAGAGCCATATACATTTTGAAGATTTTTAAGATGCCGATTGTTGGCAAATGTGCAATACCAATCATAGTCTGCGTGAATATCAAAATTAATTAAACCCTGAGCAACGGCAGGAAGCATGTTAAAGCATTCAAACGGATTACCAATCATATACCACATAAAATTAATCTCATCTGTCATAAAATAATCAATGATGCCAGTATCTTCCATTTTGTAGAGTTGTGAAAAGTCGCTCACATCATCCATTAAGATTCTACCACTAA
>JAGGUR010000101.1 GCA_021158425.1 Candidatus Cloacimonadota bacterium
AGCTTGCCTTCCAATTGATAAATCGCTATTTCCTGTGAGTGTTTGGTCTTTGCTTGAATTAAGTCTATAACAGCTTCTGCTTCTGTTAAATCCATCTTGCCATTTAAAAACGCTCTTTTGGTGAACTCTCCGGGCAGAGCCATCCGTGCCCCATTTCGGAGTATAATTTGTAATATACGTTGTGTTACAAAATTTCCGCCGTGGCAGCTAATCTCAATAACATCTTCGCCTGTATAGCTATGAGGAGCAATAAAAACTGATACCAGCACCTCATCAACAAGCTGGTTAGCATCAAAAATTTCCCCAAAATAGATTGAATGCGTCTTAAAATCCTTTGGGGCTATTTTCCCTTTATATGACTTTGACAAAACATTAATGGCATTTTCCCCACTAATTCTTATTATTGAAATTCCTCCAATCCCAGGAGGAGTAGAAATGGCGGATATAGTATCAGTCTGGTTTTGCATAAGATTCTTTAACAAAAAGCTCCCACCCGTTCTCTGACCCAATTATGTTGGGACTGCGAAGGGTGAAAAGAGCACAAAGAAATATATTTTTATAATTTAACTCAAGTTTCGTACAAAATTTTATCTTTGTATTTTCTCTGTGATTTATATCTTAATTTCTTTGAGAATAAAATCTAAAATGTTTTTCGTTTCCAATCCAATTAAATGATGTAACTGACTGGTTTTCCCATATGTGACAAACTTGTCTGAAATTCCAAACATTTTTATTCTGAATTTCAGTCCAAGCTCATTTGCTTTTTCTAAGATGGCTGAGCCAAATCCCCCTCTAACAGCATTCTCTTCAATGGTAACAATATTTTTCACACCTTTATCGGCAAGTTCCATTAGCATTTCTGAATCTACAGGTTTGACAAATCGAGCATTTATCAAATAGGACAAGATGCCCTTTGATTGCAATTTATTACAGACTTCATATCCAATTTTGAAAACCGAGCCAATGGTAATTATTGCTATTTTCCCTTCATTAAAAATCACTTCTGATTTTCCATAAGCAATTTTTGGATTGAGGAGTTCAGGAAAATTTTGAATCTCTCCACGAGGATAACGAACCGCAATTGGTCCTTTTTCATATCTATGCATAAACTTCAACATTTTTTCCAATTCTTTCCCATCTCTTGGCGCCATTATTGTCATATTTGGAATGCATCTAAGATAAGATAAATCAAAAGCTCCGTGATGAGTGGGTCCATCTTCTCCTACCAGACCTCCTCTATCAATTGCAAATCTTACAGGCAATTTTTGCAAAGCAACATCGTGGATGATTTGGTCATAAGCTCTTTGTAGGAATGTTGAATAGATTGCTACAAAGGGCTTTATTCCTTCAATAGCCAAACCAGCAGCAAAAGTTACAGCGTGCTGTTCAGCAATTCCCACATCAAAAAGTCTTTCAGGAAATCTCTCTGCAAAGCCTTTTAGCCCTGTGCCATCTGTCATTGCTGCTGTTATTGCTATGACCTTCTCGTCTTTCTCTGCAATTTTTTCTAAGGTTCTGCCAAACAGTTTGGAGTAACTCGTAGTGTTTTTTTCTTCTTTTGTTTTATTCAATTCTCCTGTTAAATTGTTGAATGAAGGAACCCCATGAAACTTAGTTGCATCCTGCTCTGCAAACCCAAATCCCTTACCTTTCTTTGTAAGTATATGAATCAAACAAGGTACATCTACATGCTCTTTTACATTGGACAGAATCTTTACCAATGTTGGCATACTATGTCCATTTATAGGTCCAATATATTTGAATCCTAAATCTTCAAAAAGGCTGCAGGGAATAAGCATGCTTAAAATGCTATCTTCAAGTCTTCTGACCCTATAAATAATTCTATTACGAACTATTCGGGGCAAAGCTTGAACTGCATCCCAGACCTCCTTTTTTATTTTGTTATATCGTTTACCTGTAAGAATATTTGCCAGATAGGAGTGCATCCCACCTACATTTTTGGAAATAGACATTGAATTGTCATTAAGGATAACAATTAGATTTTTGCCCAGCCCTCCAACATTATTTAGTCCTTCAAATGCTTCACCTGCCGTCATCGCTCCATCACCAATTACGACAACAACCTTTTCTGGTTTCCCTTTCAATTCTTTTCCAACATAAATGCCTAACCCAGCAGAGATTGAAGTGCTGCTGTGTCCCACACCAAAGGCGTCATACTTGCTCTCAAAAATATTATTAAATCCACTAAGTCCACCGTATTGTCTTAATGTATCAAATTTATCATTCCGTTCTGTTAAAATTTTATATGCATAAGACTGATGCCCAACATCCCAGACAATACGATTTTTTAAAGGGTCAAATACTTTGAGAAGTGCAACTGTAAGCTCTACAGCCCCCAAACTTGGTGCTAAATGTCCACCAGTTTTGGAAGTAACATCAATGATTCTTTCCCGAATATCTTTGCATAGTTGAGCTAATTGGCGTAAATCTAATTTTTTTACATCCGCAGGAATTTTTATACTCTCTAACATAATAACTCCATATTATAAAATCAAAAATTTTATATTCTGCGTTCTATCCATTCTAGAATTTTTTCCTTACCCAGCAAATTTTTTGATGAAAATCCCATAATTTGTTCATCGCCAAACAATGAGAATTCCTGTCTCAATAAATTAACCTGTGAATTAATCTTTGATTTACCTAATTTATCACTTTTTGTGGCAACAAGAAGGAATGGCTTTTGGAATGAACTCACCCATTTAACAGCCTGAATATCCTTTTCATCTGCTGAATGTCTAATATCCACAATAATTACAACCCCACAAAGTTTTTCCCGTTTTTGCAAGTAATTCTCCACAAGTTGCTTCCAATCTAATTTCATTTTATTTGAAACTTTTGCATATCCATAGCCAGGCAAATCTGCAAAAATAAGTTTATCTTTCTTACCTTTTATGTTAATATACTCAATCTTAAAAAGGTTTATAGCTCGCGTCTTTCCAGGATTCTTACTAATCTGTGCCAGATTTTTCCTGTTCAAGAGAGCATTTATCAAAGATGATTTTCCCACATTAGACCTGCCAATAAAAGCAATCTCTGACAATGTGGATTTCGGCAGATTGTTAAATCGTGCCGCACTAATAACAAACTTTGAATTAATGATTCTCATCTGGACGATATACAACAGAATATTTTTCTGACTCCCAAACCTCAATCTCTTTGACCGTACAATTTGGGTCGTTGAGGCGAGTTGATGCCTTCTCAAACAAAGTTTTTGCTATCAGTTCTGATGTAGGATTTTGTCCGCCAAAGCACTTTAGTTCATTCAAATATTTATGGTCAAACTCAGATAGAATCTTTTCAAATTGTTTTTTCAAAATCTTAAAATCAATCGTCATCCCAATAGGGCCTGTCTTTTGGCAAGTAATAGATAAACGAATTTTCCAATTATGCCCATGAAGATTGGCACATTCGCCTTGA
Source organism: Candidatus Cloacimonadota bacterium (assembly GCA_021158425.1). GTDB lineage: Bacteria > Cloacimonadota > Cloacimonadia > JGIOTU-2 > JGIOTU-2 > JAGMCF01. The sequence goes on from JAGGUR010000101.1 coordinate 3,439, forward strand.
TACCCATCCAATCTGTGAGCAGCACTAAAACCGCTCCAAATATTTATTTCAAACATTTTAACTCCAAAAAGGGTAATATCAAATATTTGATTTTTATTGTCAAAGATTTATTTCACTTTTTCTTGACACAGTTTCATAACTACAAAAATTTTCAATTCAAATTGGAGGTTATATGCTAAAAGAATCATTATTAGAAAAAGTTTTGACAAAGGCTTTATCCAATGGTGCTGATTTCGCTGAAGTATTTGTGGAAGATACATATAATTCATCTATTCAACTATTGGATAAGCAGATTAAAAGAGCAATTGAAGGAAAAGACTATGGGGCTGGTATCAGAGTATTTTATGGAGCTAAAGCAATCTATGCGTTTACAAACGACCTTTCAGAAAAATCCCTTATGGCTGCCGCTGATGCCGTAAGTAAAGCCGATATTGGAAATGCTAATATCACAAGCATTGATTTGATGAGAAAAGAATTTGTATCCCCACATAAAATTGCAATTCCTTTTGAAATCATTGCTAAAAAGGAAAAAATTGACTTTATGCGTAGAATAGACAAAGCAGCTCGTGAATATTCTAATTTGATTTCTCAGGTAAGTATTTCTTACACAGAAACAGAACAAAAAATTCAGATAGCCAATAGTGATGGCTTACTTACGAATGATGCCAGAACTTATGCAAGAGTATATGTTTCATCCATTGCAAGTAAAGGTAATGAGATGCAGACAGGGGGAGAAGGGCCCGGAGCACAAAGAGGTTATGAGTTTTTCCAAAAACTAAATCCTGAAGAATTGGGCAGAAAAACCGCAAAACAAGCTGTTACAATGATTCTTGCTGAATATGCACCAAGTGGAAAATTCCCTGTTGTCATTGGAAATGGCTTTGGTGGGGTTATTTTTCACGAAGCCAGTGGCCATTCATTAGAGACTACCAGTGTTGCAAAAGGTGCCTCGGTATTTGCAGACAAAATGGGTAAACAAATCGCAAATCAATGTGTAACAGCTATTGATGATGGCACAATTCCTAATGCCTGGGGTTCCACAACTATAGATGACGAAGGGAATCTAACCCAAAAAACAGTCTTAATTAAAAATGGCATATTAAAATCCTTTATGATAGACCGATTGGGTGGAATAAAAGTTGGAATGAAATCAACCGGAAGTGGAAGAAGGCAGTCATATAAATTTGCCCCAACTTCCAGAATGAGAAATACTTACATTGCTGCAGGCAATGATGAATTTGACGATATGGTTGCCTCAATTGACTTTGGCATCTATGCAAAAAAAATGGGTGGTGGCTCTGTCCAGCCCGGAACAGGCGACTTCAACTTTGCTGTTGCTGAAGGATACTTGATAGAGAATGGCAAAATAACCAAACCTGTTCGCGGGGCAACTCTTGTAGGAAATGGAGCAAAAATTCTTCACAAAATAAGTATGGTCGGAAAAGATCTTAAATTTGCAGAAGGAATGTGTGGGTCCGTAAGTGGAAATGTACCCGTTCGTGTGGGACAGCCTACAATAAAGGTAGATGAAATCGTGGTTGGTGGACGAAAATAAGTGAGCCACAAAAACACACAAAAATACACGAAACAGTTGAACTTAGAAATACCAAATCTTTTATTATTTTTGTGAATCTTTCGTGTATTTTCGTGGCTAAATTTTCAAAGGAGAAATAAAATGTTTGAAAAAGAATTTGAACAAATATTTGATATAGCAAAGAAAAGGAATCTCTCTAAAATTGATGTTTTTCTTACGAAAAACAATTCCTTTTCAGTAAAGATTTTTAAGCAGGAAGTAGAAAGCTTTAAGTATGCTGATTCAATTGGTTTAGGTGTAAGAGTAATTGTGGATAATTCAGTTGGATACGCATACACCGAGAAGTTGGATAAAGCAGCTTTTGAGACTATTCTTGATAAGGCTCGCGAAAATGCCAACTATATAGAATCAGATGAAGAAGTTGAGCTCAAAAATTATCCTAATATCGATAAAAAACTAAAGATTTACTATCCTGAGTTGGAGAAAGTGGCAGTAAATGAAAAAATAGAGAAATCTAAATTATTAGAAAAAAGTGCTCGTGATTATGACAAAAAGATTATAAATGTACCTTACGCTGAAATCGGAAATGCCAGGGTTGACACAAAAATAGCCAATACAACTGGACTACAAAAAGAGTATGTGTCCAATTTAATTTATGGCTATGTAATGTGTTTGGCTCGTCAGAAAGAGGAAACAAAATCTGGATTCTTTTACGACATCTCTCACAATTTTGAACAAATTAATGGTAAGACTATTGGCGAAGAGTCTGCAAAACGAGCTTTGGCGCTACTGGGAGCAAGAGATGTCAAATCTGGTAAGTATCCAATTATCTTTAATAATGAAATGGCTGCAACTTTGCTTTCTACCTTCTCGGGAATATTCTCTGCTAAAGCTGTACAGGAGGGTCGTTCCTTGCTAAAAGAAAAGTTAAATAGTAAAATTGCCAATGATATCGTGTCTATTACTGATGATGCATTACTTGATATTGGTTTCAACACAAGACCATTTGATGACGAAGGCTATCCCTCACAAACAACTGGATTAATTTCAAATGGGATTCTTCAATCATATCTTCACAATAGTATTACTGCAAAAAAAGACAAAATTAAATCTACAGGGAATGCCAGTCGTTCTTATAAAGGCACTATGAATATCTCTCCTTCCAATCTATTTATTCCAAATGGCAAAACCCCTGCAGACGATTTGTATAAACTTGTCCCCCGCTGTATTGAAATTGTTGACCTCTCTGGCATGCACAGTGGATGTAATCCTATTTCTGGCGATTTCTCAATGGGAGCACAAGGATTCTTTTGTGAAAATGGCGAAAGGAAATATCCTATCCATAATTTTACAGTTTCAGGAAATTTCCTTCAACTCTTGCAAAATATTGTGGCTATCGGGAATAATCTTAAATTTAATCTATCTTCTATTGGTGCACCATCTATTCTGGTGGAAAATCTGAGTATTAGTGGATAAACTAAGTTAATATCAAAATAGCTAATTCGTCCCATCCTGGCAAGACAAAGCCGTAGGTGACAAATTTTTATTTAGACATTTTATATTAAATTATGAAAGTCGGTTTCTTACAATTTTATCCAGAACTGTTTCACGAGGAACATAATCTTGAGAAAATCAGCTCAATGGTAAGAGGATGTGAAGCAGACTTAATTGTTCTCCCAGAGTTGGCTACCAGCGGATACCTTTTTGCTAATCAAAAAGAAATGAAACCGCTATCAGCACCTGCAAAATCAGGCAGAATTTCTGACTTCTTTAGAAACCTTTCAGCAAGAGAAAATTGTGGTATTGTAAGTGGCTTTTTAGAAAAAGAAGCTAATGGTTTTTACAATTCACAAATGTTAGTTC